>QZKB01000097.1 GCA_003599415.1 Ignavibacteriales bacterium
TATAATACTTTCGTCAGGGAGTATCAACAATCTGAACAAGCCCTTTGGCCAGCCCGAATTTGTCGATAGCATCGCTTTGGAATTTCTCCGCCGCAATTTCCCATGAAGTATTAAAAGTTGTTAATGAAGTCGGTTCAATTGGCAACCATACTTCGTCTTTATTTTCATTATTTTGTCTTAAGAAATATTTCCTGTCGTTGGAAGTAATAAGGCGTGCCTGCTCTGCAGATAATCCCGAATTAAAAAGAAGACTAACATGGCTTATACCTGAATCGGATTTATAATCAACGTATGCGGCCTGGATACCAATGCTTTCAAAAAGACTGGAGAAGAGCACGCTCAGGTCTTCGCAGTCTCCGCCTTTTAACCTTAAAGTTTCCCGCGGAAATTGTACTCTGTCCACAGATGCGCGTGGATCTGCCACATAAACTAAATTCTTAATTACGCTTTCGAACAATATCTTTGCCGAATAAAAACTGTTGAGTATTGCAGGAATGGTGTCCAGTAAAGATTTGTTTTTTTGCAAAACTTCTTTTGCAAATTCCTGGATAAGATTAATATTGTTGTCGGCAAAATATCTAAGGTTAATAACCTTGCCGTCCCAGCTGTTATAATCATTTATCAGAACAGGTTTTCTGAATTCGTCACCGGCATCGTAAGACTCTGTGTTAAGTAAAAATGTTGCCTGGCTTATCTCGGCTTTTCCGCTTAAAGCGGCAACTTCATCAATTAAGGTAAAGAAAGGAACATCGGCTGTGTCATTTGGATTAATTGTTACTTGTGGCGACTGAATATATTCTTTGTTAATTGCCGGGACATAACTTGAAGGTTTTACTACAATCTGCTTTGAAGTAAGATTAACTACCCTTGCAACTGCGAAAGGAGAATCCAGGTAAACATCAGAAAGCGTTGGGAATATATCCTGTGTTACTTTTACATCAATAAATTTTACCTGTTTCTCTGCCGTAGTGCTTAATGCAAAGTTTAATGCAAGAGAAGCTTTATCGTAACTGTACTTGTTGTTAATAATATTGTGAATGCCGTTGGCAGCAAAATCCTGGTAAGATCCGCTCTTCTTCCGGTCATCCGTATATTTAATATATGATAAAGTTAAACTGAAATGCCGGTTAGAAAAATTAAGAGCGGGAATGATACCTGCAATAAATGGCTGCTGGTACTTATCGTGAATTGTCTGGAGAGAAAAGCTTAAGGTGCCATCGAATGCTTTCATGTTTAAATTTGTTCCCGCTAGCATTGAGCCGCTTGTCTCGTAAGTAAAAGAAGCGGCAAACAAATTAACCGGATTATAGAAAGCGGTAAATCCAATTCCTTTTGCCCGTTTAAGTTGAAATGTATTATTTGTTTCATCTGATTCTTCAGGGGTAAACAGATTTATTGTTGATAAGCCAAGCGTGATATCAAAAGCCGGAGAATAACTTAAAGAAAGATCACCGCGCCAGAAGTTGTATTTCTTTGATTCTGTATCCACACTTATTAACGTTGTTGAATCTGTGAAATAAGTTCTTAGTTGATCCTGGGATATTTCCTGTGCGAAGTAACGCAAAGTAATCCCGGCAGAAAAATCAGGCATGAAGTGAAAGGAATATCCAAGACCAAATTTTTCCTCATAATGAAACCGGGACTTTAACGCCGAAGGAATTGAATCTGTATTAATAAAATGAGTTCCGGATGAAAAAGTAAAATCCTTTTGATAACCCGGAGTATATCTTGCAGAGAAAAAATGGTTGTCTATTCTTTTGGAGACAGAAAGCAAATAAATATTTCCGGCAGAATTCTGTGAAAACTCCTGCCCGTATATAACGGAAAATTCCCAATCCTTTAACCCGGAAAAATTGTCTGCAATTCCTTCAATGCTGCTGTAATTAAAACTGTTATTAAAGCGGTTAGAAACACTACCGGGTAAACTGAATTTATCCTGACAATATTTTATATCAGATAAAAGCATAGCTATTCCAATAGTTAATAGTAATCCTCTACGGAATATCCAGTTGAATATTGTGTATACTGTATGCAGCAATAAAATTATCTTTTAGTGTATTATCCTGGTTAGTATCAACTTCCTTTTTACGGATGAAAGTAAAAACGATTTTGTCCAATTCTTCAAACGGGAAATTCTTTAACAGATAGGAAGGAATAGTTAAAGAACCATTATCCTGAACGCTTAGTTTATAGTAAGGAGAAACCGGAGAAGCTCGCTGCGCCTTTTTAATACCGCCAATTATTATATCAACAGTTCCTGTCCCGGTCCCATTCCAGCTTAGCATAAACAGATTATCCTCATCCACTAAATTATCTGTTGTTTTAACCGCTCCTGTTATTTCATTTGGTGTAGGTATTTGAAAATGAGCAAGCGTGCTTCCCAACAGTTTCAGTTTAACATCTATTGAAGAATTGAAATTGAAATCGAAATCGTCTCCTTTATTATTCCGTCTGTAAAGTAAATGATACTTACCGATAACACTATCCTTTGCTGCACCGTTCATTAATAATCTTATTGATAGGTCAACTTCCCTTGCAAGCCGGTTCTCAAAATAAACACTGCCTATCTTTCTCGTCCTGAAACAAATAGTCTTGCCATTTGGAGTTGTTATGGGTAAAGTTTTATCAAAAAATAACGCACGTGCAAGTGTGGATTTAGCAGTTAAATTATTGCTTGTAGTCTTTACAGAACTTATCGTAACAATGGATGAATAATCCTGCTTTGCTAATGTTACTCCGGTTGTATCATAACCATTGCTGTAATCATATGTGCCCGGTTCCATAGGAACAACTTCAATCTCAAGATCGGTTGATTCAATGTTAACCAATTCTGTCGGAGCCGGTTTCTCACATGAGAAAAAAGCCAAAGCCAGGATAAGAAGGACGATATTTGTAATTCTGTTTTTCATTTAATATGAATTTAACTATGCTAAATTTATTATACAACAAAGAGACTGTCTTTGTTATCGGTCAAAGACAGCCCTTTGCCGTATTATGAGTCTGGAGGTCACTTGATTAACGTCATTTTGTGTGTTATCAGTTTGTTGCCTGCGGATAACGTATAGAAATAGATTCCGCTGTTCAATGCAGTTCCGTTAAAGTTTATATAATAACTTCCTGCTTCCATCATCTTGTTTACAAGTGTTGCAACTTCCTGTCCAATTACATTATAAACCTTAAGAGATACAAATCCTGTTTGAGGAATCTGGAATTTAATAATTGTACTCGGATTAAAAGGATTGGGATAGTTTTGAGATAATCCATAACTATCTATCCTTTCTTCGGCTTTATCAACACGGGTTGTGCTTAATGGAGAAGCAGTTAAAGAAACAGACTTAGAAAGATTTGAGTTGTAGTCAATTGTAACGTTCTCAACCATACTTCCGGTGTAATTAAATTTATCCGTTATAACAGTATAATTACCTGCCGCTACGTTATCAATTTTAAAGCTACCGGTTATATCAGTATTTGCAAAGGCAACTATATTAAGATTTTCATCGACAAGTAAAATTAATGCACCGCTTACTTCAACATTAGCATTCGTAACTACTCGTCCTCTAATCGTTCCATAACCGCTGTCCGGTATAGGCGAAACGTTTACATTAATATTTTCAACAATGGATGTCTCCGTGACAACAATTGAATCTGCTTCGCGCCATTTTACTGTCTGCACACCATCGTATCTGAAGAAAGTAGGCAGGAATCCGTACTCCGGAATAGTAAGAAAAATATAATTACCCGGGTTTAGATTTGTAAAGTTATAATTACCGAGCGAATCGGTAAGCATTGTTCGTTTAGTCTTATGATGATTCTCGTCCTTCAACCTAAACAATGTTACCGTTGCTACAACAGGCTTTCCATCTAAGTCTGTTATCTTTCCGGAAATTGAATTATTGTAAACAGGTCTTTGTGCAAGTACAAAATTTATATCAGTTATGTCTCCGGTTATTAAAATTTTATCTGCTTCGGAAAATTCAAGCTTATCGTTATAAAACTCCGGCAGAAAACCTTTATCTGACGGACGCGCATAAACAACAACCGAATCACCATATTTTACATGAATGTTATAAGTGCCGGCAGAATCCGTTTTATTGACGGAAATATTTCTTATGAATCCGTTGTGGTTTAATATAACTGCCGATACAAAAGCGTTTAAAGGATTACCGTTTTCATCCGTAACCTTACCGCTCAGATTAAAATTCGCCCGTAATCCAATTGGCCTTAGGGCAGCATTAATTGTTGTTGATGAATTTTCCATAAGCTCTACTTTCGTTGCGTTAAATATTGATGGGGCATTATTATAGAATTCGGTCCAATGCTCCGGTGATTTAAAGTGAACGAAATAATTCTCCGGGGCAACGTTAGCAGAGAAGTAACCGTTTGAGTCAACCTGTATAGGTTGATAATGCCAGCCGAATGAAGGAATTAAGTTTACTCTGCCACCGTTTAAAGGTAAGCCAGTTACCTCATCTGTTAACGTGCCGGAAATATTAGCATTCCTAAGTGTGTCAACAATTGTAATTTCGATGCTGTCAGAGGATGAACTTTCTAAGTTCAAATCAATACCCGTCACATAATAGCAATAAGTCTCACCCCACATCACCATTTTATCCTTAAAAGAATTGTGGTCAACAAGCATTGGCAATTTGATAAACGGGTTAGTGTCTGATAGAATACCTTCCTTTTTATAGATAGCAAATCTAACGGAGGCGGAAGTTTCTTCATCCCAAGTTAACAGAACATATTTCATCCCATTCCAGCTTTTTATCTCAGCCTTTAAGCCGGTTGGTGCTTCCGGTTGAGAATACAGGATGCCGCTTAACAATAAAAGAATAATTATTAGTAGAGAGTTAGATCTTTTCATTTATTCCTCCATAATTAATTTAATTTCTTTCTTAAATATGTCAACGTACAAAGTAAGGCATACCCCAGGTAGAACATTCTACGGCAGTTGAGTTATCAACAACAACCTGCTTAGGCATCGCTGTTATTATTGTATGGAAATGTCCAACCCAATTATGTGTTACAAATGACTGTTCATATACTCTTGTGTAAAACTGTCCGTCGAATGTCTGGGAAACCAGTGTAAAAATTCTCTTTGTTCTGTAAAGACCTTTCTTATCCGCACCGAATGTCATTGAAACAAAATCTGTATCAGCATATGCGCTTTTTATTTCAACGCGAACCGAAGTTGCTTCACCTTTATTTATGTTTGGTAGCATCTTAAATTTTCCCGGATTCCTGTAAAGAAAATATTCTGTGGGATTGGTAATCTCAAGTGTGTCGCCATTTCCCAGTGTAAGCGAAAGTTTTGTTATGTTCACGTTCGAATTTAATGTTCCGCCGACAGGCAAAGAAATTGCTGCTATCTTCCAGTTATCAATTTCAAGTTTTGTGTTACCTATCTTTGTGAAGATTATTCTGCGGGTAATAGTTGTTGAGTATACCTTTTTAAAAACAGAATCGACTTCAAGTTTTAAAGGATCAAACGATGCGGCAATAAATAATGTTCCACTGTAGGTTTTTGTTAATGTGCCAACAGCGCTGTCACCGTAAATCTGTATATCAAGGTTTTTGCTTACAACAGTCATCTTACTGCCGACCTTAATCGGAAAGATTTCTATATTTGATTTACCGAGCACATAACTCATCGCTTCGTCTTCATTATAGTTTGGTTCAAACGAATTTAGAGATTCATCGTTATCTGCTAATTTTGCCATTGCCTGCTTAGAAGTTAGATTTTCCTGACTTTCAACAACAGCTTCATCGGTACAACCAATTAACCATATAATTGAAATGAGTGCGAATAAAAGTGAACTTAGTTTTTTCATATTTAATTTTTCCATCTTGATCTCCTGTTAAAATAAACTGTAATTGTGATTAAATAAGGGCGAGAATCATACCAAATCATTTAGCATTAAAAAATTTGGATTTTGAACGGAATTGAAAATTTATCCTTGGAAGTAAATGCCGGAAAAACCATCTCAAATGCATGAGGGGTATATTTTCAGATGTTTACGAGGTCTTAATCTTAACCATTAATAATTTAAAGATGAAAGTTTTATTAGACGTTATTCTCCTTTTTCGCTATTGTAAGTCTTATAGATAATTAATGGAAAGAGCGGTAAATAATTCATATTAATAAAAAGGAAACCTGACATGAAAAACCATGTAAAGGATAATTCAAGGGAAAGCATCAACCGGCAAAGGAACCGGAAAGGAATGCAATATTTTAAGTGCCCTTAAAGTAAAAACAAATTCGTTTGCACTTGCAGGATTTCTTCTTGCAGCAGTTTTTTATAAGAAGCGGTGAACGGTTTCGGGAATGATACCCGGCTTCATTTATAAGCATACTGTGCAGGGTTTATACTTTCTGTTACATTTGTTAAGAGAACGGGTGTATTAACAAAAGGTGAAATTGAAAGGGAAGAACCCCTATAAACAGTTAGGCGCAAATTTTAAAGTGCTTCCAGGAAAAAGATGAATTCAAAAGGGAAGAGAAAGTTCTTGAAAACGTAAGATGAAATTTAAAACTTTTGTTGGAGTTGAAGCCGTATCAGGTAATTAATGCATTAAAAATTGCCGGATGCTTTTACCGCAATCAGTCAGCATCCGGTTAATTTTATTATGTAAGAGGATGGTTTTTATATCTTTCTATAATTCTTAGCGGTTTCATTCTTATTTATAAAGAACTCATTAATTCAAATGATGATAACCTAATTACTAATGTTTAATTGTTTTCTAGAAAACAAAAGCGAACCGATTACCATTCCTATTGGTGCAAGCACAAAACTTAACAAGCCTGCATGAACCGGATTTATTGCCGGAGAAAAAATTGAATAAATAGGCGGAACGGCGCTTAATATAAATGCGGCATATGCGCCGTATGTATTTGCTTTCTTCCAATAAATACCGCCGGTTAAGACAGAAATTATTCCCGCATAAGATAAAGAACCGGTTAAAGCAATTATCCTGAATACCGTATCGGTAAAATTGTAATATACTCCCCAGAAAAATATGAAGAGACCAATTACTATAATTCCAACACGGGTATAAGAAATTCTCTTGCTGTCCTTAATATCTTTTTTCATCAAAGGTCCAACAATATCCTGCACTAAGATTGCGCTAAATGAAAGAATATAGCTGGAGTAAGTAGACATAGAGGCTGCTAAAAATCCGATTACAATAAATCCAATCATCCAGGATGGAATAACTTGCAGCAGCATTACTGGCAGAGCGGTTTGTGTATTTTCAACCGGTCCTAAAACTGCAAGCGCAGCTATTCCCCACATTATTGGCATACCGGATCTAAAAAACATGAAAATACTCGTAAGTCTAAACAGCTTTAATGCTGAAGTAACACTTTCCATACTTAACGTTCTTTGTACTACAGGTTGCCAGGAAGACCATCCGCTAAGATAATAAAGCGTCGTCCATATAATAAAAATAATACCGTACTTTGGAGCGTTAATAACATCAAACCCCATCGGGCCAATGTTCTTGTTAACAGATGCAATCATTCCGGAAAATCCGCCGGCATTACCAAAAGCATAAAAGGAGGTTATAATAATACCAATAAGAATAAGTACAAATTGAAAAACATCTGTTACAACCACTGAATACATTCCGCCTATGGCAGTATAAATTATTACAAAGACAAGTAAGACGCCCATAACAACCGCCAGGCTGTTTATTGGCAGTCCTAATATTATGCAGAGAAATCGTCCCTCCACTTGCAGAAAGATTCCCATGTTTAATATGCCGGTAAGGAAAGTTAAGACGCCGGCAATAACCCGAATGTTGTTTGAATACCTGAATATAAAGTATTCAGGAACTGTTCTTATTTCCATTTCCCTTAACTTTTTAACAACAAAACCGGTTCTTCCTATTAACCACATAGTAAGAGCAGCTATTACACCTGTAATTAAGGCAACAAATCCATTCTCAAACGCTTCCTGCGAAAAGTAGACAATAGTAACAAGACCCATTTCTGTACTGCTTAATGTTGCTATTCCCCACAGTGATTTTATTTTACGGCCAGCAACAAGGAAATCGTCAATGTTTTCATCTTTGCCCCGGCTTGCCCAAATGCCAAGCACAAGACATAACAGAAGAAAACCGATTATAAGAATCCACGTGAGATAAAAACTCATCATTTTTTCATACCGTTTAATTATAAATTAATTGGTTGCTTAGTTTGTGCGGACTTTTCCAAAGCAACTATTACTTTTGTTGCTTCAAGCCCGTCTTCAGCCGTAACAAGCGGATTTTTATCATTGATTAAACAATCAATAAAATGCTGAATAGAAACTTGACCCTGCGGATTACCATCAAGATCATATTGCTCCCCAACATCAAGCATTGCAGTTCCTTCCGGTGAATATTTTTCAATCATTCTGTGATGGCTTATATCAACTTTAACAGTAGTTTTCGATCCGATGAATTCTGCTTTAAACTCGTAAACGCTTGGAGCGCTTTCTGCTATAATCCAGCAGTTCTCCATGTAAACGGTTCCCCCGTTATTTAGTTCGAGAAGAGACTGGAAATAATCGGGTGTGTCAATTCCCATTCCTTTTAAAAGGTTTGACCGGCTTACAGAATATACCCTGTTTACCTCTGCTCCCGATACCCACCGGAGCAGATCTACCAAGTGAGTGCCTAAAAAATGTAATGAGTTAGATTGGGAAGCCCAGCTTAACATTTTTGTCGGTACGAAAATGGTGTCATTCAATTTTATGTTTACCAGTTGTAAGTTGCCAAGCTCGCCGGAAGAGATAAGCTTTTTAACATGAATAAACGGCGTTTTCCATCTGTTACTGTAATTAACCATTAGCTTGATGCCCATTTTATCACGTAAACTTATTATTCTATTACAATCCTCTACAGTAGTTGCCATTGGTTTCTCAACCATTACATGTTTACCGGCTTCAAGTGCGGCAATTATTAATTCGGTGTGGGTAAAATCCGGTGTGGCAATGGATACTGCATCAATATCTTTATCGCCAAGCATTTCGTTAACATTATTATATACAGATGAAATATTATATTTTGCTGCAGATTGTTTTGCCTGCTCCAAATTAAGATCGCAAATAGCAACCAGTTTAGAATTAGCTGATTGAGAGAGTGTTCGTGCGTGAACATCACCCCATCCTCCGCTGCCAATTAGCCCGAATCCAATTTCTTTTTTCATGTAATTACTCCTTTATTTAATATTAAATCTTTTGATGTCACTATAACTATTGTTGTACATATAGAGAGACATCTGAAAGATAGGTTTTATAATAAGCGATAAACATTTATTATATAGAATTAAAAACAAAAAGCTTTTACTTCGTTTAATATTTTTTAGAAGTCATTACAAAAAGAAAAGCCACCATGCTGCGGCATTTGTTGGGGCTGATGAAGTAGAAGCGACTACATTCTGCTGTAAGGCAGACACTCGAAAACCTCCGCCAGAGCGGATCAGCCTTTTGCTGAAAATGAGCGAGGCCCCTGAAATTTTATTAACTAAAAGAACTGAGGCAAATATCGAAAATACAAACAACTATTCAAAGAAAAACTTAAAATGAAGGTGATATATTTTCCTCTATAGCCGCCAGTATTAAAATGAGTTGAAAAATAGAAAAGGGAAGTATACCTTCCCTTAATTTTTTCTATTCATACCTTAAACTTTCAACCGGGTTAGCCAGAGCAGCTTTGATGGTTATATAGCTTACGGTAATTAAAGTAATAAGCGTTACAAGTAATATTGGAATTATAAAAATCCAGATGTTTAAAGACATTCTGTTTGCAAAACCATTCAGCCAGTAGTTTATTCCGTATAACAAAATTGGGAAAATGATGATGAATGATATTACAATTAAGTACAGAAAGTTTTTTACCAGCAAATAAGTAACGTTCTGAATGCTTGCTCCCAATACTTTTCTTATACCTATTTCCTTTGTACGCTGGGCAGCGCTGAATGATGACAGCCCGAAAATTCCGAGTGCGGTAATTATAACAGCAAGCAATGCAAAAATTGTAAAGACTTTTCCAAGCAGTTCATCAGATTTGTATTGCTGAGAGAAATAATCATTAAGGAAAAAGTAATCGAAAGGATTTCCAGGGAAAAATTCCGCGTACTTTTTCCGGATAAAATCAACTGACTGACTGATATTTTGTGTGTTCAGTTTAATTGCAAAATTTCCTCTTACATCTCTGCCGGTTGGCATAAAACGATAAAGTGTTGGTTCAAATTCTGCCTTTGGTGACTGCTGATGATAATCTTTTATTACGCCGGCTATTGTAAATATTTGATCCCAGTAATTTACTTTCTGACCAACTGCACTTTTGGCGTCATTAAATCCCATCCATTTAACAGCAGTTTCATTCAGCAACAGGGATTCTTTATCCGTACCAAATTCTCTTGAAAAGTTTCTTCCGGCAACCAGTTTAATATTAAAGAAACTCAGGAAGTCATAATCAACGCCCATAATCTGGTAGTTCTTTCCTTTGGAAATATCATCACCAACTTTGTAAATTGCGCCCGCATCCCACAGCAATTGTCTGCCCGGGACTTCTGTTACATGACAGGCATTTGTAATTCCCGGGTAACTTAAGATTGCTTCTTTGAATAAAGTAAATTTATCTCCGTATGATTCATCGCGTACACGAGGAGCTTTTGTTACCATTGTCTGTTCAATATCAAAACCAAGACTTTGCGAGCGTAAGAATTTTACCTGCTCATAAACAGTAAATGTGCAGGCAATTAAACCAATAGCCATTGCGAACTGAAAAACAACCAATCCTTTTCTTAAAGTTATTCCTTTACCTTCGTTGCCTAATTTTCCCTTTAAAACTTTTGCCGGTTGGTAGGAAGATAAAACAAGAGCCGGGTAAAATCCCGACAATAAAACTCCGGCAGTAAACATAATTGCAATTGCTAACCAAAACCATTTCTGCAAAAAGAAAGAATAGTCACTCTTTATTGCCGTGATGGATTCAAATATAGAAAGAGCCGGACCGAATAATAGAATTGCGAGCAGAACAGCAATCAGGTTAATAACTATTATCTCAAAGAAGAACTGAGTTACTAATTGTTCCCTTGAAGCGCCGACAACTTTTCTTAAACCAACTTCTTTAGCGCGGTTAATTGATCTTGCAGTAGAAAGATTAACATAATTTACCCAGGCCATTACAATAATGAAGATTGCAATAATAAAAAGGAAGTTAACAGAATCTTTGTTTCCGTTAACTTCATATTCCTGCATGAAATTTGAGTTGAGATGAATATCTGCAAGAGGCTGCATCTTTAAATCTATAATCATTTTGTATTCTTTAAGCCAGGGGCATTCCTTTTCAACAAGTCCGGGTAATTTCTTTTCAAATGATGCCGCATCAACTCCGGGTTTTAAAATAAGATAAGTATAAGCCCCGGTTTCACCCCAGGACTCAGTATAATCGGGTCCGTACTTTGCCGCCAGCTTCTGCCACGGTAAAATGATGTCAAACTTAATGTGAGAGTTCTCAGGAACGTCTTCAAATATTCCGACAATCTGGTAATCATCTTTTTTATCGATGCTAATTGTTTTTCCAATTGGATATTCATTTCCAAAGTATTTCTTTGAGGTTGATTTGGAAATAAATGCGTTGCCGGGTTTTTGCAAATCAATTAATGGATTGCCCTGTATAAACTTAAATTTTAATATGCTGAAAAAATCCGGCTCAGTGTAGAATATTTTTTCTTCAAAGAATTTTCTCTCACCATAAGATACTGAAGCCTGAGCCCGAAAAAGACGGGCAATTTTTTTTACTTCGGGATAATTCTCACGAATCCGCGCAGCGGCAGGCGGGCAGCAGGAAGCAAACCGTACCGCGTCACCCAATTCATCCGTCCGTTCATAACGTAAACGATAAATTCTTACGTAATCAGGATGAAACTTATCGTAACTTTTTTCAAACGTAACATAATGCAGGATAAGAAGGCATGCTGTAATGCCTATTGTTAATCCTAAAATGCTGATGATAGAAAATATTTTTGTCTTTAGAATTTTACGCAGCGCAATTTTTAAGTAATTCTTTAACATTCAGTCTCCTTTATCTGCTGTAGTGTTAAAAGTTTATTCGTATTAAGTGAATCCACAGGATTTGCGGTTGCAGCCCCACCCAAATCCTCCCCTGCCAGAGGCAGGTAAACCTAAGGGGAGAACTTTTACTTTTAAAGCTATTTGAGAGCGTGATTTATTCATATTTCAAACTCTCAACAGGATTAGCTGTTGCAGCTTTTATTGCCTGAAAGCTTACTGTAGCTAAAGCAATTATTAAAGTGATTCCGCCGGAAAGAATAAATATCCACCAGCTTATTTCAATTCTGTATGCAAAATCCTGCAACCATTTATTTATAAAGTAAAATGCCGTTGGCCATGCAATGATATTGGCTATAATGATTAATAAAACAAATTCCTTAATTAACATTGAAACAACTCCGGGAACAGAAGCACCCATTACTTTTCTAATACCAATTTCTTTTGTTCTCTGTTCGCTTGCATATGCCGTAAGACCATATAAACCAAGATATGCAATGAAAATTGCCAGAATAGAAAAGATAGATAAAATTTGGCCCTGTCTTTCTTCTGATCTGTAAAGTTGTGCAAACATATCATCAAGGAATTCATATTGAAACGGATTATCCGGATAAATTTGATCCCATTCTTTCTCAACATATTTTATTGTTGATTTTATATTTTGAGGAGAGATCTTAATAAGGAAATTTCCCTGCCAAACAGGTTCGTCAACTAATATCAAAGGTCTTACTTGCAACTTAAGCGAAGCATAATGATAATCTTTAACAACACCTATTATTTTTCCGGAAAGGTTGAAAGCTGCATTGGACCATAATAATTTTCTGCCTAATGCTTCATCCGGGGATTTTAATCCTAATTTTAATAAGGCAGATTCATTTATTAAAAAAGAATAATTTTTTGCACTTACATATTGCTGCATTTCATTAAGGCTCATAATTTTAGAAGGGGATTGCTTGCTTGTTGTCAAATCAAAATTATTACCTGCAGATAACCTTATTCCCATAACATCAATAAAATTATTATCAACAGACTGTAATGATAAAACTGTCGATTCATCTCCGCTATGTATCCCTTCAACTCTTGTAAAACCCGCATCCAAAATATCTTTCGAAGGAACATCCATACTTGCTGTAACTCCGCCTATTCCGTTATACTTTTCCAAGGCATTTTTTAATAAAGGGAATTTTAATTGGTCATTTCTCGGAATATTTGATACTGCAATTATTTGTTCCTTATTGAAACCAAGTTTTTTGTTATTAATAAATGAAAACTGCTTATAACTAAAAAAGGTAAATATTATTAGTACTATTGACATAGTGAACTGTAAAACAACCAGAGACCTTCTCAATGTAAGATTCACTTGCTTTCCGGATTTAGTTAAATTACTTCCTTTGCTAAATGCTGTTGCGGGGGAGAATGAGGATAAAACAACTGAAGGATAAATTCCCGACAAAGTGCCGGTTATAAACGCTAATAATAAGAAGTATGAAATCATTGGTAAATTAAAAATCGAACTAATTGAAATTGGTATACCGAGAATTGATCGGAAAAAAGGGAAAATAATAGTAACCATTAAAATTGATATTAGAATTGCTAGGAACGAGTAAAAAATAGACTCGCAAAGAAAATAATTAATTAGTTGTTTACTATCAGCACCAAGTACTTTCCGTATGCCCACTTCTTTTGCCCGCTTTAAAGATCTTGCGGTTGATAAGTTCATGAAATTAAAACCGGCAATTAAAATCGCCAATAGAGCAACAATAGAGAAAATATATACATATTGAATATCACCATTGGGTTCAATTTCCCTGTCCAGATTTGAGTATAAGTGAATATCCTTCAAGGCCTGGAGATGAAGAAAATTTGTTCGGGCAGCATTTTCTCCTGCATATTTCTTTATAAAGTCCGGGAGTTTTTTCTCCAACAATACAGGATTAGTTCCCTCCTTCAAAAGCAAATATATCCATGCCCATCCGGTTCGTGCTTCAGCATTTGGATATGATACAAGAAACTCTATTTGAAAATGAGAGTTTTTAGGAAGATTATTTATTACGCCAGTAACTTTATAATGAACGTATTGTCCTGTTGCTTCGTTAATTGCAATTATTTCTTGTCCAATCGGATTCCCGCTTCCAAAATATTTTTGTGATATTTCCTTTGTTATTACGACAGATCGTGGTTCTGTTAATGCAGTCGAAGGATCTCCTTCAATCATTGTAAAACTGAAAACACTAAAGACGTTTGCATCGGTAAAATACCATTTAAAACTTCTAAACTTGTTCTCCCTTATTTTCAGGTTTACTGATGGTGTCCATTGAAAGCGGACAAGTGTTTTTATCTCGGGAAATTCATCCGGCAGATTATTTATCCACGCATCCGGGCAACGGGCAAAGTGTGGATTATAGCCTTGTGGATTACTGTATTCACTTGTTACGCGGTAGATATTTTCAACTTTTTTATGATAAGTATCATAACTTAACTCATACCTGATATAAATTATAGAAAGCATGCATACAATCATTCCAAGGGCTAGTCCTGATATATTAATAAACGAATAGACTTTGCTCTTCAATATATTTCTTAACACGATTTTAAAATAATTTTTAAACATAATTCTCTCGTTTATTCATATCGTAAACTTTCAACCGGGTTTGCAACGGCAGCTTTTATTGCCTGGAAGAGAACAGTAGCGAGTGAAATTGATAGGGCAATCCCGCTTGTTAGGGCAAACACCCACCAGTTTATGTTAACCCGGTAAGAAAAATCTTCGAGCCATTTATTCATAACGATAAAAACAAAGGGAGAAATAATTATTCCCGCTACAAGCACAAGTACAAATATTTCTTTTGTAATCAGGAGTAGAATTGACTTTGTGGAAGCTCCGAGAATTTTCCTGATACCTATTTCTTTAGTTTTATTTTTTATGTTGAAAGAGATAGTTGAGAAAATACTTATGAGAGCCATATAAAAAGTTATAAAGGCAAATAAGCCTAACGCTTTAAGAGCAAGTTCTTCTCTGGAAAACTGTTGTATTGAGTCAGGATCATTATATGAAATGGAGGAAGATGATCCGGTTAGTTTTTTCCATTGGTACTTAATAAAATCTTTTACTTCTTTTTCCATTCCGTTTTTATATTTAACTGCCAGACAAGGGGTATAGTCAGATTTAACATCCATATAATAATGAAAAATTATATTAAGGTTTTTCTCTTTGAATGTTCCAATATGAATATCATTAGTAATTCCAATTATTACATAATCGTTCCATTGGAAAGGCAACGGCTTATTTTTATAATCAATTCTAAAATGTTTTGCGGTTCGTTCAGAAAGAAAAGCATAATTTAAGTTACCCTTAAGATTTTCAAAATCTGCTTCTCTTAATAAAGGTATTCCCCATGTTTTAAAAAATTCCTTATCAATATCCCACTGATTTACAAATTCTACTTTACCATTATTAAATATTCCTGTCAAATAAGACGTTCCTGCATAAACGGGAAGGTTATTTGCTCTGGTAACACTAACCACAGAATTTTGAGAAGAAAGTTCAGCCTGAATAATTCTGGCATATCTTGTGGCTTCTTCAAAGGCATTTCCGGGAATGTTAGAATTAGAATTAAAAGTTGAGAAAGATAAAACATTTTGCTTATCATAACCGGGATCATAATTCCTTAGAAAATAGAGCTGATAATAAATTACGATTGAGCAAGCAATTAAAAATGAAGGAATAGCAATTTGACCAGTAATAAATATACGCCACAGGTTTTTTCCAATTTCAACATTTGCAATTTTGTGCTGAAGTATATCCGCTGCTTTAACTTTAGAGATTACAGATGTTATATAAAAAGCCGGAACAAGAGAAAAAATTAAAACCAGCGGAAAGAAAATTAAAACTCTATAACCAATAAATAATTCGCCAAGCGGAGGAAAATTTGGTGAGATACTATTAGCATATTTATAAACCATAAATGATAGTAAAATTGAAATCAGCAGGGAAATAGTGATGGTTACCAGGCAATTAAGACTAATCTTTTTAAATAACGAAATACTATTTGCACCAAGAAATTTATTAATACCCACTTCCTTTATTTTTTTAGTAAAAAGGATTAGTATGTAACCAAAGAAGTTAAGGAACGAACCGATCAAAAATAAAACTGCTATTCCTCCGAAAATATAGATATACTTAATTTCTTCGGGGAATACGCCGGTTAGAAAGGTGTTGATACCTGATGCTGATGAATATAAATGGAAATCGGAAAGTTCTTGAAGTGTATAAAATGTTTTTGAGTTCATACTACGATAAGTATAAGTGTGGCTTCTAATGAAGCCGCTTATTTTATTCTCAAACTCTTTCTTATCAATATTATTCTTAAGCATGAGGTATATTTCTGAACAATATTGGTTAGAAAGTCTTAGCTGCCAGTTTTCCTTTTTACTAAGGGATGAGATTTCTTTTTCTTCATCTAACCGGGAATTAAAAAACAAATTGAAACTCTTGATATCAGAGTTTCGAGGCGGATCCTTAATTATGCCCGTAATTATCCAGCCGGTTAATTTTTTTTCATCAGAAATATCCTGTGAGAAGATTGTATTTCCTAAAGCTGTTTTTCCGTTATATATTTTTTTTGCTAAAGATTCTGTTATAACAACTGAGTTAATCTGTTGGAAACAGCTTTTGGTATTTCCTGAAACAAACTTTAAGGAAAAGACATCAAAGAAATCAACGTTCACCGTGCATCCATCTTCCTGTATTCCTTCCCCTTTACTTGTTTGTATATTTTGCAAGCTACCACGATAAAAATTTGCCGACTTATATATTTCAGGAAAGTTATCCTTTAACATTCCGGATAGATTCAGAGGAAATATTGTGCTACTCTCTATGTCAATTCGAACAAGTCTGTAAATGTTGTCGGCATTATCAATGTAAGTATTAAAACTGAACTGATAGAGTATCCATAGAAAAACAATCATTGAGATACATAAACCAACAGTAAGGCTAAGTATGTTTGAAACAGTAAACAATTTGTTTCTTGAATAACTTCTGAAAACCGATTTCAATAAGTAGATAATCATAAACCTGCCAGCTTTTTAAGAATTAAAATTTATAATGAACCGGGGACTAACTTTGCACACCCGGGAAATTGTTCCTTCGGAAATTCAGATTCATTCTTCTCATATATATGATTAGTGATAACCCACGCTTTATCTCTGCCGGAAGGAATAAATTTTCAGGGAATAATAATTTCGACTTTATAACAGCCCATTTGGCTGCTTCAATTACTTCTGCCGGAGTTCCTGCTCCATCAGAATACTTTGTATGAATATGAACAACTCCGCAATATTCAGAATAATCAGGAGGGACATTAACCATTTGAACAGGCGGTTCTTTGTAATTTGAAACCACTATCCAGGAATAAATTATCAGGATTAATAACAGTGAAAAGTGTAATCCTAAAAACCGTTTGATATATTTTTTAATTAACCTAATGCGAAGCATAATGTTGTTTCATTTAATTTTTCCTGCTGTAAAGGTTCAACCGGATTGATCAATTGAATCTTACGCTCTTTATTTTAAAGAAATTTCTCTCCAGCTTAAAATATGCAAACCATCAGAGAGAACTTCTGAGTTATTCTTTTTTCCGTCAGGCGAAAAATTTTTCTATTCATATCTCAGGCTTTCAACAGGATTTGCGAACGCCTTCCTGAATGTTATTATACTGATTGAAATTAAAGCAATTAAAAATGACAAGAACGCCGCATAGAAAAAGTACCAGGGATTCAGGGAAATTCTATAAGCAAACGTTTCTAACCACCGGCTGCCAATATACCAGGCTAATGGCCAGGCGATAAGATTTGCCAGTACAACATATTTCAATGTGTTGCCGGATAGTAAAATTATTAGTCCTGATGCTTTTGCTCCCAGCACTTTTCTAACGCCTATCTCCTTTGTTCTTTTAGAAGTAGCAATTGAGGTAAGTGCAATTAAGCCAATTACCGCCAGAAAAATTACGATGAAAGTTGAAAACTGAAGTAATGTATTTTCTGCTTCCTCTTTCTTGTACATTTGCGAGAAGCTTTCATCAATAAAGAAATAAGTAAAGGGAACCTGAGGGGCAAAATCATTAAGGGTTTGTTTGATAAAACTTATTGTGCCACTTATGTTATCCGGTTTCAGACGGGCAGAAACATATCCGCTGTATTTAGAATGACGAGATAACATGAGCGGATCAATATTTTTATGCAAAGAGAAAAAATGGTAATCTTTTACAACACCAATAATAGATTGAAAACCTCTTCCATAATCGATACGAGCGCCCACCGCATTATCCAACGTTAGTCCAAGCTGTTTTACTGCAGTTTCATTAATCAGTAAGCTGTTAACATCTGATGCGAGGTCCGCATCAAAGTCCCTTCCTCTTATCAACTTCATTTGATATGTATCAACAAAATAGTTTTGGGTACGACATTCAAATATTGGGATACTACCTTTATCCGGAGAACCTTCAATGGAAGCTATCTGGCCGCTTGTAATCTGACCCGGAACGCTTTGAGAAGCAGTTATATTAATTATCTGTGGGTTTTTCAATAACCGGCTTCTGAAGGTTTCGTAAGATTTGTAATCATTATAATCGAATACAAGCACCTGTTCTTTATTAAATCCCAGGTTTTTGTTTTTCATATATGTTAATTGAGAAATAAGGATTATTACAAGGCAAACCATTGTTACTACAATTGTAAACTGAACAACAACAGTTCCGGACATCAATTTATTTTTTCTGCCGGCATTTAATTTTCCATGGAATATTTTTGAGGGAGTAAATCTTGACACATATAATGCCGGATAAAAGCCGGCAATTAGTCCAATAGAAAATGTAATACCAAGCAGAGCTAAAGCCGATCTAAGAATTACAGCCTGGTTAATAACAATTTCCCTGTTCATAAGATTATCAAATTTATCCAATAGAAGTATTGCTGTTATAGCGCCAATAACCGAGGCAATAATTGCTGTTAATGTTGATTCGGTTAGAAATTGTATCATCAACGCATATTTACTGCCGCCTATAGTCTTTCGTAATCCTATTTCTTTAATACGGTCGCTTGACTGAGATATAAAAATATTTATGAAATTCAGGACGGCGATTAAGAGAATAAATAAAGCAAGAGCTGCCAGGACGTACACGGTTGTCATTTTTCCCAGAGTCGGAAACTCGTAAAAAGTTTCCTCCTCATACAGATGAATATCAAGCAGGGATCTTATTGATGGAGAAGCAAAGTAACCAACTTTTTCTCTTGTCTTTAATAGATTACCGCAAGCCTGTTGAGCATTTGACAGAGCAACTTCCCGGTTCGCCTTTTTATCAATACGAAAGAAAGTATAAGCCTCATTGCTTTTTTGTGCATCAAGCCAAGCTACCGTACTTAACGGGACCAGAACTTCAAATTCAATAGTTGAGTTTGAGGGTACATCTTCCATAAGAGTTTCAACAGAAAACAACTTTCCGTTTAATAACAACTGTTTGCCAATGGGATTTTCTTTTCCAAATAGTTTTTTTGCAAAAGAGGATGTAACGGCAAGAGAATTAACTCCCGATAGAGTATTTGTCAGATTTCCTCTGACTACATTAAAGGAAAAAACTTTAGCAAAGCCGGAATCTGTATACAGAATTTTATCAACTGAATATCTGTGGTTATTGTAAGATATTTCATGATCCCAGGATGCAAATATTTTACAGGCAGATTTAATACCCGGAACATTCCTAAGCACAGGTGCAAACTGCGGCATAGATAAAGCAATCTTTTTATGTGTTCTTTCATTTTTTTCAAGCGTTATTATGTTATATATCTTATCCGCATCATCATGAAAATTGTCATAACTGAGTTCATGATTCACAAAAAGAAAAAGAAGCAATGACCCTGCAACTGCAAGAGATAGCCCGCCAATAATTATAATGGAAAAAATCATTCGTTTCTTAAAATTTCTTATGAAGACTTTTAAATGATGAAGCAGCATATGTTTCTCCGTTTATTTAATCCAGGAATAAATTATAGAAGCAGTTTTATTTTTTTCAGGCATAGGACTAATTCATACCTCAAACTATCCACAGGGTTTGCAATAACAGCCCCATCTAAATCCTCCCCTGCCAGAGGCAGGTAAACCTAAGAGAAGGACTTTCACTCTTAAAGCTATTTGAGAGCGTGATTTATTCATACTTTAAACTCTCCACTGGATTTGCAATGGCAACTTTTATAGCCTGAACGCCCCTCCTAAATCCTCTCCAAAGGAGAGGACTTTTAAAAATCCATTTAAATTGTTTATAGCTTATTATTCTATTCATATTTCAAACTCTCAACAGGATTAGTAGTTGCTGCTTTTATTGCCTGAAAGCTTACTGTAGCTAATGCAATTAGTAAAGTTATCCCACCGGAAAGAGCGAATATCCACCAGCTAACATTAATTCTATAAGCAAAATCTTCGAGCCACTGATTTAAAAAATAGTAGGCGATAGGCCATGCAATAGCGTTCGCAACAATTATCCATTTAACAAACTCTTTCGATAGTAAAAGTAGAATAGCTTTAATGGAAGCGCCCAATACTTTCCTAACTCCGATTTCTTTTGTTCTATTTAAAGTCATTAACGATGAAAGTCCTATTAGTCCAATACATGAAATAAATATCGATAGAAATGTAAATACCCCAAGAATTTCGGCAGTTTGAATATCGGTTTTGTATTGTCTGTCGAAAAATTCATCGAGGAAATTATATTCAAAGGGATTGCCCGGAAATATATTCGCAAAATTCTTTTTAATTTTTTCAATCTTTTCAGAAAGCTGGGACGTGCTTAAATTGAAAATAAAATAGTTTCCTCTTGTTGCTGCTTCAAAAATTGTTGGAGCAATTTCTTTATCGAGTGATTGTTGATGATAATCATTTATGACACCGATTACCGTTCCTCGTTTTGAATTGTCATGGAATATTGTCGCTCCAATTGCAGCCCGGGGTGAATCGAATCCAAATTCCCGCGCTGCACTTTTATTGATCAACAATACTTTTGTATCATTTCCTTTTTTATATAATTCATTTAATTCGCTTTCAAAAAAGTTTCGTCCGCTAATCAAATTGATGTTGAAGAAATCTATATAATTTTGGGCTATGTAAACAAAATAAACCTGCTTGCCCTGCTCCTGTGTTTTATTCCCCGGTCTAACGCCACCGCTTACATCGCCGTTTTCCATACCCGGTATAACCGATGAAAAAGTAGCACCTTCTATCAATGATTGATTTTGCAGTTTATTAATAAATGCATTGTAAGAACTAATCCTATCTTTTCCCTCTTTTATTTTTGCTGGCACATTAACCACTAATTTTTGCTTAATGTTAAATCCGAGATTTTTGTTGCGCATAAAAGATAATTGCCGGTCAAACACTATTACTGCAACAATCATTATTACCGAAACTGCGAACTGGAAAATTACAAGCCCTTTCCGAAGAAAACTTCCTTTAAGTGAATTTTTAAAACTTCCTTTTAAAATTGTAACCGGCGAATACGACGATAGGATAAACGCGGGATATATGCCAGCAAGTAATGGACCTGCAAAAATTATTGTAAGTAATAATAAAATAGTATTAGAGTTGTCCCAGAGAGAAAATGAATCGGGCAATCCGATCATTTTTATCCAATAAGGGTATGTTAAGCCGACAAGTGAAAGTGAAAAAACAACAGCAATCAAGTTGATTACAAACGATTCAAGTAAAAATTGCGGAATCAAAGACCGGAATCCGGCGCCGACAACTTTACGCAATCCGACCTCCCTTGCCCTTTCAATAGATCGGGCTGTTGAAAGATTGATGTAATTTATCCAGGCAATCAAAAGTATTATTATTGAAATGATTATTAGAAAAGAAATAGTCTTCAAGTTTCCGTTTTCCTCATGTTCAAATCTTAAGTTGGAATGCAGATGAATGTACGTCAATGGCTGAAGAAGGTACGCTCTCTCGAATCCGTCTTTCTGCCGATCGTGAAGCTTGTTAACAATTAAAGGAAGCTTGGATTCCAATTCCGATTTTTTAGTACCCGGCTTAACTTGAATATAAGTAGTGTTATTGTTACATCCCCAACAAAACCTGTCTGTTAACTGTGTATTGAACGAAATCAAAACATCGAACTTAATGTGTGAATTAGGAGGAACATTTTCCGCAACGCCTGAAATTATAAAATCCGTTCCGCCTATCTGAATAGTTTTTCCCAATACATCCAAATTTCCGAAATATTTTTCCGCAATATTTTTCGTAATCACAGAGCTATATCTTTTGGCTAATACATTGTTTGAATTCCCGGCAATTAAAGGAAAGGAAAACATTGTTAAAAATGATGAATCTGCCCAGAAAATATTTTTCTCATTGAAAAAGCGGTCATTGGCGCTTGTTAGCATTGCTATCTTTCTCACACGTGCAAAATCAACTACTTCGGGTATTTCTTCTTTCAGTGTGGGACCAAGTAATGCAACACATCCAGTCGAACTATCTGTGCCGCTTTTGTAATATCTTACATTCTCAAGCCGATAAATATTATCGGCATTTTTGTTGAACGTGTCGTAACTCTTTTCATACGAAACGTAAATGTAGATAACCAAACATGCAGCTATACCAAATGCCAATCCAAGGATGTTATTGGCAGATAATCCTTTCCGTCTCAACAGGTTTCTAAATGTAATTTTCAAATAGTTTTTTAACATTCAATTTCCCTTATGATGGCAGTGTTAAAAGTTTATTCATATTTAAGTGAATCCACAGGATTAGCTGTTGCTGCTTTTATTGTCTGAAAGCTTACTGTAGCTAAAGCAATTAATAAAGAAATACCTCCGGAAAGGATAAATATCCACCAGCTTATTTCTATTCTGTATGCAAAATCTTCAAGCCATTTGTTCATGAAATAATAAGCAACCGGAACCGCAATTATATTTGCAATTATTACAAGAATTACAAATTCACCGGAAATGATTTGAATTATATTTTTTATAGGGGCGCCGAGTACTTTTCTTATACCAATTTCTTTTTTACGCAGCTCTGTTATGAATGATGTTAACCCTAATAAACCCAGACAAGCAATGAATAATGCAACTGTGGAAAATATAAAGATGACCTGCGAATATTTCTCTTCTGATTTGTACAGTTTATCTATCGATTCATCAAGAAAATTATATTCAAACGGATATTTCGGAAAGAATTTTACCCATACTCCCTTCATTTCGTCTATTGTTGAGGTTAAATTTTCTGATTTTATTTTTATCACAAATTCACTAAACCAGTTTGGATTTACCATGAAGACCTGAGAACCAATTTCATTATGAAGCGACGTGGAATTAAAATCTTTGGTAACGCCAATTATTTTAGGAGTGAAGCCATTAAGTGAAATGAAATATGATTTGCCGATTGCATCTTGGGGATTTGTAAAGCCAAGGCTCTTTACCATTTTTTCGTTAATTACCATTGCATTTGGGAAGTCGGTAGAAAACGCCTTGGAGAAATTTCTTCCCGCTATAAATTTTACTCCAAAATGATTCATGTAATCATAGTCGATGGAGCTTATAATTATTGGAAAAGATCCTTCTAAATTACTTACTCCGTGTGGTCTGCAAGAAGCGCCAAAATTGTTCCCGCTAATCGGAGATCCACCGCCGGCTGTTGTGCTAAGCACACCGGGAATTTTATCTAATTCACTTTTAAGTGATTCATAATTTTTGCCGACTTTTTCATATGTCGGAAGAACTATCATATATTCCTTGTCAAATCCCATATTATAATTTCGCAAATAACTTAGTTGAAGATTTACGATTATGGTTCCGGTAATAAGAACCATTGATATTGTAAACTGAAGAATAACCAAACCGCGTCGCAGGTTTGAAATATTGCCTTTCCCTATGCCGGAAGGGTTATTTCCTTTTATAACCTTGGCGGGTTGATATGAAGATATAATTAAGGCCGGAGATAATCCGGTAAAAACTCCAAGAAGTATTACTCCGATGAATATTAATAATATTGTTATCCAATTATTGTTTAGGTTTAATCCAAGTTCCAATCCAATAAGCTGAGAAAAAGAGGGCAGAACTAATATTACTGTAATACATGAAAACAGGAATGAAACAAGTGAGAACAAAACCGATTCGCAAAGAAATTGTTCTATTATTTGAGCCTTAAAAGCTCCAAGAACTTTTCTAACTCCTATTTCGGCTGCGCGTTTTGATGATCTTGCAATAGACAGGTTGATGAAATTTATACCGGCCAGTATAAGGATAAACATTGCTATCGCACTTAGAATAATAATCTTTAAGACAGAACTGTTTTCTTCTATCTCATCGTCAAGATGAGAGTTCAAATGAATATCCAACATAGGAGTAACATTAATTTTCCAATCAACATTAACCATTTCTGTGTATGCCTTAAAAAAATTAACTGCTTTCTTTTCAAACTCTTTTGGCTCAAACCCGTTTCCGGTTAAGATATAAGTATAAGACCCAAAAGTGGCACCCCATTGCGGTAAATAAATTGAAACCGGTTGTTTATCAAGCGAAGAATAACATGCTATAAAATCGAAACTGAAATGTGAATTTTTCGGAACATCTTTAATAACGCCAGTTACTTCGTAATCAAATTTGCCATCTATTTCTACCAGCTTGCCAAGAGGATTTTGATTCCCGAAATATTTCTTCGCCATTGATTCTGTTAATACTATGCTGTTTGTCTTTTTAAGGAAGGAAGTTTTATCGCCAACAAGGGCATCATATGAAAATATCCGAAAAAATGTTGAGTCGGCATATGCTATTCTGTCTTCGAAGTTTTTTTTGCTGCCTGCATTAAAAAGAATGCGCCCGGAGAAATATATGCGCGAGTAACTTTTAATTTCAGGGTAGATATTTTTTAGTGTTTGTCCTAAAAGAGCAGGAGATTGTGCCATATAAAAAGTTTTACTTTCTTCTTTCGAACTAAATCCAATACGATATATCTGCGCGGCATTTTTATGGTATTTATCGTAGCTCAAATCTTGTTTAATATAAAGCGCTACAAGAACACATGCTGATATTCCAATTGATAAACCAAAAATTTTTATTGTCGAATAAATTTTTTGATTCAACAGATTTCTAAATGCAATTTTCAAATAGTTTTTTAACATTCGATTTCCTTTATAATAGCAGTGTTAAAAGTTTATTCATATTTAAGTGAATCTACGGGATTAGCTGTTGCAGCTTTTACTGCCTGAACGCTGATTGTAAGCAAGGCAATAATTAAAGCAATACTGCCCGATATAGTAAATGTCCACCAGCTTATATCAACCCGGTATGCAAAATCCTGAAGCCATTTATTCATTAGGTAATAAGCAAAAGGAACCGCAATAACACTTGCAATCAGCACCCATATAATTATTCTTTTAGATAGTAAAAAAAGTATACTGTTAATTGAAGCTCCTAAAACTTTGCGGATTCCAATCTCTTTTGTTTTTTGATTCGCCACAAAAGCAATAAGCCCAAGTAAACCAAGAACAATAATTGAAACGGAGACTGCTGTGAATACAAGAAACAAATTACTCATCTGTGTTTCCGATTTATACAAGGCATCATATTTTTCATCAAGAAAAAAATATTCAAATGGCAGTCCCTCAGCCAGTTTTTCCCATTGAGTCCTGACGTATTTTACTGTTGAAGAAATATTATTCGGATTAATCTTAACGAGCAAATATGCATTCATCCACTGGTGAACAGGAATAAACTCAAACACAAGCGGATTTATAGGGCTGTGCAGAGATTTAAAATGAAAATCATCTACAACTCCAATAATTGGTCCCGGTTCCATGTTGCCGTGCCTGATCATTATCGGTTCATTCTCCGTATCCTCAAGTTTAATTCCGGTAGCTTTAAGAAAAGATTTGTTAACCACAAATTTGTTTTTGAATGCTTTCCAATCGAAGTTCTTTTGAGGCTGGAGTTCTTCAATTCGTTCTTTACCCTTTATTATGTTTATATCCAGCGCCCGGAAGAAATCTTTATCTACTGCTACGAAGAAAGATTCATAACGCTTTCCATCTTTTGTGTTCACTCCTTCAGAGGTAATTATGTTTGTTGGTAATTGCGAACCGGATGTTACCTGGGTTACATTTGCATTTGCAAGTATCGATTTCTTAAGAACATCAATCCTGTTCATAATTCTGTTTTGTCCAAGATTAAGAACAAGAACCTGGCTTTTAGTATAACCAAGTTTCTTGTTTTTTATGAAATTCATCTGGTTATAAATAATTAAAGATGAGGAAATTAAAATGATCGAGATACAAAACTGGAAAATTACAAGAGCCCCTCTTAATCCTGTGTTTTTTCCAAAAGCAGAGGAGGAAGATTTTACAGAGTTAGCAATATTATGTTTTGCTACAGCGAAGGCAGGGAACAAGCCGGTTAGTATTCCTAAAAGCAAAGTAAATGTAAGAGCGGAAAGCAAAACAAATGATTCATCGAATACACCCCGGTAAAATTTTATTCCGGTAATTGAAAAAGCAAATGGTTTAATTGCCTCAAGTAAAACGAGTGCAATAATGAATGCAATAACCGAAGTAAGAACAGATTCGTTTATAAACTGGAAGATAATTTGTGCTCGTCCGGCGCCAACGGTTTTTCTTATTCCTACTTCTTTGCTTCTTTTAAATGATAACGCTGTTGAAAGGTTTATATAATTTATGCAGGACATAATAATTATAAGAATGCCCACTGCGGAGAAAAGATAAATATTATTTGTATCACCATTGGTTTCCAGTTCCATTGTATAAGCGGAGTGAAGATGTATGTCTTTCAGTTTCTGAACTTCAAGTGAGGCCGGCGTATTTTCATATGACTCCAGAGCTGTAATAATCTTTTGCTTGGCGGCTTCTATGTTTGTGCTCTTTTTTATTTTGAAGTAAGTGGGAAATATCCACATACTTCCGAAGGTTGGCGTATTACTTATTAAAGTCCACCATTCCTGATTCTTTAGTGTTATTAGAATGTCAAAATGGAAATGAGAATTTGCAGGAATATTTTTCAGCACACCTGTAATTTCAAGCAGGTTTTCGTTTCCAAGTAGAAGTGTCTTACCAACAGGATTATCTTTGCCGAAATATTTTTCTGCAGTTGCTTCTGTTATAACTGCAGCATTTGGTTTGTTCAGAACAAATGCAGAATTACCGGAAAGCAGCGGAAAAGAGAACACTTTAAAGAAATCATCATCTGCATAATATATAACATCATTAGTAAATACCTTTTTACCTGCGGATACTCTTTGTGTTCTGCCTAAAAAACCCGCGTTAAAAATTCTTGTTGAGTTTTCTATTTCCGGAATCTTATCGAGCATCAGCTTAAAGCCCGGCGGGCATGAGACCATTTTATCTTCAAGAACAAGTCTGTAAATCCTGTCTGAATCTTTATGAATGTTGTCATAGCTTAATTCAAATTTAATCCATGAAAATATTGCAAGGCTAACACATAATGCTATACTAAGTCCAGCTATTTTAATTATTGTTTGGGTTTTGTTGAAATAGAAATTTCTTAAAGTAGTTTTTAAATAATTCCTGAACATTTCATTTCCTTGTAATAAAAAATATAGGCTCATTTGTATAATCTCTTCTGGCCAAAAATTTATTTATCCAGCCATCCATCATTCAGCTTAATAATCCGGTTGCCGTACTCTGCATTTTCTTTTGAGTGTGTTACCTGGATTATTGTTGTTCCGTCTTCGTTTAATTTTTTCAGCAGTTCCATAATTTCTTTTCCCTGGTCAGAATGTAGATTACCTGTTGGTTCATCTGCAAGGATAAGTTTTGGTTTTGCAATAATTGCGCGCGCAATTGCCACAAGCTGCTGCTGCCCGCCGCTTAATTGATTCGGGAATAAATCTTTCTTTGCAACAATGTTGAATCTGTCAAGAATGTCCGCAACCATTCCTTTTCTTTCCGATGATTTAATTTTCTGGTAGAGAAGCGGAGTTTCAAGATTTTCATAAACAGTTAACTCATCAATTAAATGATATTGCTGGAACACAAATCCAATGTGCGATTTATGTAGCTCGGCAAGTTTCTTCTCTTTCATTTTGTGAACAGGTTCATCATAAAAATAATATTCACCTTCAGATGCAGTATCAAGCATTCCTATAATGTAAAGCAATGTTGATTTACCCGCGCCGGACGGACCCATTACAGAAACGAATTCACCCTCATTAATTTCAAGATTGATATTTCGTAAAACGTAAGTTTTAATAAACTTGTTTTCGTAATACTTTGTGATGTTGTTTAGCCTGATCATTTATTCTCCGATAATGTTTATTCGTAGTGTAAAGAATCCGATGGATTTGCTTTGGTTACGCTTAGCACTTGTTTTAATGTAACCAATATTGTTACGGCAACAATCGCCATAAGCGGAATTAAAAAATCCATTGTTGTAACCTGATATTTGTAAGCTCCGGGAGCAGTAACAAGTACGATATAAGCCAACGGAGCCGCAAGTATAATTGCAAAGACAAGTAGCATTAAAAATTCTTTGGAAACAAGAAGATACAATCCGCTTTCTGATGCACCAAGAACTTTTCTGATGCCAATTTCTTTTGTCCTTCGTCTTGTTGAAAAGGAAACCAATCCAAGCAAACCAATTAAAGCGATAATAATTGCAAGAGCAGAAAAGAATCCGAATGTGCTTTTAACACCTTCCCAAACAGCCATTGTTCCTTTATCGAAGTTGGTATCGTAAAGCTGTACTTCAAATATATTATTTGGGAAAAAAGACTTTAATATGTTGCGTACAAACTGCATAGAGTTAGAAATATCGTTTGGTGAAATTCTAACGCAGTAATCATTTTCATGGTTTAACTTTCCGTTATGCAGTAAAGCTAAATAAGGACTAATTCTGTTATGGACAGAAACAGGATGAAAATCTTTTATGACGCCTATTACTGTATATCTGTTGTTAATCTTTTTGCCAATAGGATTACTCCACCCAATTGCTGAAGCAAGGGTTTCATTTATTAAGCAGGCACTCGAATCGGTTGAAAATTCTTTGGAAAAATTTCTTCCCTTTACAATTTTCATTTGAAATGTACTGATGAAGTTATGGTCAATACGATTAATTAACCCGTAGATGTATTGATCTTCGGTTCCTCCTTCCCACCGGATTTCTGTTCCGCTTGTACCGTGTGCCGGCGTGTTTTCTGAAACGCAGGCATTAATTATTGAAGGATTACTCATTAACCTGCTTTGTAGTTCTGCAAAGGTTGATTTTGATTCGCCGGCTTCAATATAACACCGGAGAAGATTTGTTTTGTTATAACCCAAATCCTTGTGCTTCATAAAATCAACCTGCTTAAACATGAATACAGTTGAGAGAATAAGAGTGATTGAAATGATAAACTGAAAAGCCACAAGTATTTTTCTAAGCATTCCTTTATTTGCTTTGCCTGATTTCGAAGAGAAATGATTCCCTTTAATTACAGCAACAGGTTTTAAAGATGATAAATAAAACGAAGGGTACAAACCGGCAAGCATTCCTACAAGCAAAAAGAGAATTATCATTAACAAAACGAATTGCCAGTTGCCGGTAATACTAATTTCAAGTTGTGTCTCCATATAAGTATTAAAAACAGGCAGGTAAGCTTTGGCAAATAAAAATGCAAGCACCATTGCTGGAAAACTAATTAAAACAGATTCACCGGTGAACTGTTTAATTAAAGACCATCGGCTGCCGCCAACAACTTTTCTTATTCCAATTTCTCTCTCACGAAGTCCTGAACGTGCAGTAGTAAGATTGATAAAATTTATACATGCAAGAATAAGAATAAACAAAGCAATTGCTGCATAGTAGGGAATAGGTGAATTTGACATTGCCTCTCTTGTTGCATTAATCAACGCTTCATCAATTCGTTTCAGGTATAATTTGCTGTTGTTGTTATCAATCTTTTTGTAAAGCAGATTTTTAATTTTGGATTCAACCAGCGCCGCATCTGTGTTTTCTTTTAACAGGATATAATTCCGGTAAGCGTTATTGTGCCAATCGCTTCTGTAACCTTTGTAGTCGCGCCCCCAAACATTATCCATAGTTGAAAAGGAAACCAGGTAAGAAGGCCTGATGTGTGAATTAAGCGGGTAGTCTTCTATTATTCCGGTTACAATTAAATCTTTTGTAAAACTCCCTCTTATCATTTTGCCAAATGCTTTTTCATCCGGGAAAAGTTTTTGTGCAAGTGTTTTTGTAAGCACAACAGAACCCGGCTGGGTTAATGCCGTTACCGGATTTCCTTCTATAAATTTGAATGAAAGAATTTTTAGAATTTCAGGATCAGCAAGGAATCCATTCAAGTCTTTTACAACAAGATCATTTTTTGAAGAAAGGTACTCACTCCAAATTTCTCTTATTACTGCGGCGTCTTTTATTTCAGGAAAATTATTTTTTAGTTCGTTTGCAAGAGGGTAAACAGTTTGTGTCCACTCAGTTTTATGCTCATCCTGAATTTCCTGTTGTACACGGAAAATTCTTTCATAGTCGGGATGAAATTCATCAAAAGAATATAAGAACTGAAGCAACAGTGCTACAAGAATAAACGCAGTCATTCCAACAGATAGGCCGAAGATGTTTATTAAAGAATAAGTCTTATCCCGTTTTAAGTTTCTTAGCGCTATTTTGAAATAATTCTTAAACATCGTCAGCTCATTAAGTCTATTCGTATCGCAATGATTTTGCCGGATCGGCAATGGCAGCGTGAATAGTCTGGTAACTTACTGTTACTAATGCAACACCAACCGAAATAATAAATGCAATCGGGTAAAGCCACCAATGGAATGGCATTCTGTAAGCATAATTTTGAAGTAGTTTTTCTAAAATGTAATATGCAATTGGCCAGGCAACTAAATTTGCCAACAGAACCCATTTTACAAACTCTTTGGAAAACGTTGTTGTAATTTGTGCAACGGTTGCACCTAATACTTTTCTAACGCCAATTTCGCGGATTCTTTGTTCTGCCATAAAGGAAGACAATCCAAACAAACCAAGACAAGCTACAATTATTGCAAATATTGAAGCATAACGGAAAAGTATTCCCATGCGTTCGTCTGCCTGGAACATTTGATTGAAATCTTCATCAAAGAATTTATACTCAAACGGATATTCCGGATTAACATTTTTCCAAGCTGCTTTTACTTTTTCAAGTGAATTATGAATGTTTCCCTCTTTAAGCCGTACAATTGCAAAATTAACTTGCTTCGGAGAAACGTAAACTGCTTGTGGTTCAATAGCAGTTTGAATTGGTGAGTAATGATAGTTCTTCATTACTCCAACAATAATTCCATCGTTTGCCCATTTGAATTTTTTACCAACCACAGAATTTCCTCCCATTAGTTTCATCAAGGCTTCATTTATAAGCACGCCAGAGATAGAATCTGATGCAAAGCTCTTTGAGAAGTCTCTGCCTTCAATAAGTGAGATTTTCATGGTTTCTACATAATCGTAATCTACCACTCCAAATCCAACCAGGGGATTAAATGCCGGATCTTTTCCTTCCCACTCAGATCCTGTTCCATTTGCACTCATATAAGTTGGTTCCTGCTGAGTTCCGCTTACACCGGAGATTAAAGGTTCTTTCAACAATTCGTCTTTAAGAAAACCATAAGTTCTTTGTGTTTCACCGCGAAGCGGTAGATAAATTAGCTGCTCTTTTTCATATCCAAGATTTTTGTTTCTCATAAAAGCAAGCTGCTTTGATAACGTAAATGTGCTGATGATAAGAATTATTGAAAGAGCAAACTGAAACACAACAAGAGCTTTACGAAGAAAAGAACCTTTAGCGCTAAATGAGAATTTACCCTTCAGTACTTCCACTGGTCGAAATGATGAAAGAAAAATTGCCGGGTAAGTGCCGGATATAATTCCGGTTAATAAAACTATAAAAAATATTGCCAACAGGTAATCAGATTGAAAAGGAGTCAAGAATGAAAAATTCTTGCCGGAGACAGAATTAAAAACCGGCAGAAGCATTTCAACAAAGACAAGAGCTAAAAATGCAGAGAGTACTGTTATAAGTATTGATTCACTGTAAAACTGTTTTGCAAGAGAAGTTCTTACTGCGCCTACAACTTTTCTTAGTCCAACTTCTTTTGCACGTCCGGCAGATTGTGCGGTGGATAAATTCATAAAGTTTATGCTTGCAATAATAAGAATGAATAAAGCCAGTATAGAAAAGATAGAAACACTCTGAACGCTTCCAACAGATTGCCCAAAGCCAAACCGCGCATAAAGGCGGAGGTCTGTTATTGGCATTAATTGAAATTGTACTTTGCCAATCTTTGGATTCTTATTCCCTCCGGGAGAACTCTGAATTTGTTGAAGCACGTGACGATATCTTAATTCCGATATTTTATTATTCAAGTTTTCTGTTCTAACATTATCATAAAGTTGTACCCAGGTAATTATCTGGTTCGTTCTCCAGTTCTCTGTGTTAATGCCCCGGTCTTTCTGAAAAGAAATCGGTAAAAGAATGTTTGACCGCAGACTTGTATTTGCCGGAAGATTCTTTAATACACCGGTAACTTTAAATGAATATTTTGAGTCTATTAAAAGGGTTTTGCCAATCGGTTCAGATTTACCGAAATACTTTTCTGCAATCTCTTCGGTTATTACCATTGAAGAAGGTTCGTTTAATGCAGTTTTATAGTCTCCTTTTATCAAAGGGAACGAAAACATTTCCAGGTAAGAAGGGTCAACACAAACCGCATTGTCTTCATAAAAAATTATTTCACCCGCCTTAATTAATATTGTTCCGGGGAAGGCGGAGCGTGTTACATTTTTAACTTCCGGAATTTCCAGTTTAAGCGCCGGACCCATTCCATACGGAGTTTGATTAACATGAAAAAGTCCTTGCTGGGTTGGCTGGTCTTGCTCCACGCGGTATAACGTTTTGGCGTTAACATGAAATTTATCCCAACTCAATTCATCAACAATCCACATCATCATAAGAATTGTGCAGGCTATACCAATGGATAAACCTATAATATTAATTATAGAAAAAGTCTTATGACGTAATAAATTTCTAATTGCTATTTTGAAAAAACTCTTAAACATAATTTTCTCCATTGTGCAATTCTTTGTTTATTGTTTTTAACACAACCAACCCTACTCATACTTTAATGATTTTGCCGGGTTAGCTAATGCTGATTTTATTACCTGTGAACCAACCGTTATTAATCCTATTAGAATTGCGATTAAAGCCGATACTAAGAAAATCCAGTATGGAAAATTTATTCTGTAAGCAAAATCAGATAACCATTCTCTCATAAAATAAAACGCGGCAGGCCATGCAATCAGGTTGGCTAAAATAATCCACTTCATAAATTCTTTTGAGAGCATGTAAAGCAACGAAGGAACAGAAGCGCCAAGCACTTTTCTTACTCCAATCTCTTTTGTTTTTTTCTCTGCAAGAAAAGCAGCAAGGCCAAACAGACCAAGGCAAGCAACAAAAATTGAAAGCACAGAAAAGATAAGAACTGTAACTCCGGTATTTTGCTCAGCACGGTATACTTCATTAAAGGATTCATCCATAAACCTGTAACTGAAAGGCATTGTTTGGGCTAAATCTTTCCACAATGATTTTGCCTTACTTAAAAATTCAGGAATTGCTGCAGCGCTTAATTTAAAAGAAACATTGCCGTAGCTTTTACCTAAGGTTAAACAAAGCGCGCCTATATCCTGGTGGAATGATTCAAAGTGAAAATCTTTTACTACTCCGATTATTTTATACTTTGCAATTTTACCGCCTTCTTCCCAGGTATACATTTCAGCATTAAGCGGTGAGGAGTACTTCATCCTTTTAACTGCGGTTTCATTAAGAATAATAGAAGAAGAATCAGAACCAAAGTCCGGTGAGAAATTTCTGCCTTCAACTATTTTCATACCGAATGTTTCTAAGTAGTCATAATCAATTTTCCATCTCTGCATTGTTAAACCGCTTTTAGAAACAGAAGCAGCGTCTTTGTAAAATGCAGTAAAATTTCTTGCGGAAGGAACCGGTAAAAATTCTGAAATTGTTCCTGCTGCAACTCCCGGAACTTTTAACAATTCATTTTTAAATGTTTCAATATTATGAAGCGCATATGTGTCGTTTACTATCAAAATCTGATCTCTTTGGTAACCGAGATTTGTGCTTTGAATGTAATTGAGTTGTTTGTAAATAATTATTGTACTAATTATAAGAGTTATAGATGTGGCGAACTGAAATACAACAAGTGCACTTCTTAAACCTTCTCCCTTCTTACCTGTTAAAGAACTTCCTTTAATTATAAAGGCGGGGTTAAATTTAGAAAGATAAAATGCAGGATAGCTTCCGGCAATAAATCCAATAATAAGCGGCATTAGTATTATAAACGGAAAAATCTGCAAGGAAAATATTTTTGAATAATATAATTGTTTGCCGGAAAGCTTGCCGAACGCCGGTAACGTTAAAAACACGAGAACCAAAGCAATTAACACAGCCAGGCAAGCCATCAATGTTGATTCTGAAAGGAATTGGGAAATTAAATTTTTCCTTTCTGTTCCAAGAACTTTTCTTATGCCAACTTCGCGGGCGCGGTTGGCAGATCGTGCAGTTGTAAGATTCATAAAATTAACGCACGCAATAAGAAGAATGAATATAGCAATGGCAGCGTATATGTAAACATACTGAATGCTGCCGGTTGGACTTAATTCCTGTACGCGTTTGGAGTAAAGATGAATCTTAGTAATAGGAATTAAAGAATTGTCAATCCTGTTGCCGGCTTTTTCAAATTCCTCCCTGCTGTTCACCTGTAAGAATTTTTTAGCATACGGGAAGGTATATTTATTATTAAACTCAACTAACTTTTTATCGAAGGCCCTGTAATCGGTTCCTTCTTTTAACAGAAGATATGTATGGAAATTTGACGATACAAGGTTTCCCCAGTCATATTGCAAATCTTTCATGGATAAGAGAAAATCAAAATTGAAATGAGAGTTGGAAGGCATATCTTTAATTACAGCCGTCACCTTTAGGAAAGTGCTGCCGTTATCGTCTGTTTCTATGAAGCTGCCAATCGCATTAACGGTTCCGAAGTAATTTTTTGCGAAGGACTCTGTTACAACAACTGTGTTGGGTTCAGTTAAAGCATTATTAATATTTCCTGAAATTGCAGGGAAAGTAAAAACCTTAAAAAATGTTGAGTCAACAAAAGCAAAGCTCCGTGCTACAACATATTCATTTTCTTTCTTTAATAATTTCTTTCCGACAAAACTGAAAATGCGCGTGTACTCTTCTACTTCAGGGTAATCCTGCTTTAATAACGGACCCATCAAATCGCTTGTAACGGGAATATGAAGCTCTGTTCCTCCGAATTTTAAATCCGTGTTTACACGGTAAATTCTATCCGCATTTTTATGGAATGTGTCGAAACTAAGTTCATCTGAAATGTACAAAACTATAAGCAGACAGCAGGCAATACCAATTGCAAGGCCAAAAATATTTATGAACGAATAGAGTTTATTCTTTTTAATATTCCTTAATGCAATGATTAAATAATTTTTAAACATTAGTTCTCCATGTAAATATCTTTAGCGATTCGTGCGGGAACTCCATACTCATTACCGTTTTCTCCTTACTCATATTTCAGACTCTCCACCAGGTTAGCTGTTGCCGCTTTAATTGATTTAAAAGCAATTAAGAGTGTTGATATAAAAAGGGTTACAATTGTTGCGAAAATAAAAGTCCAGACTTTAATGTCTACATGGTATGCAAAGTCGCTTAACCAGTTTGTCATATAATAATATGCAAAAGCGCTCGCAATAATTGATGCGATTAGAATCATCAAACCAAACTGTTTGGTTAGGAGGAAGAAGATATTTTTTGATGATGCGCCAAGAACTTTACGTATTCCAATCTCTTTGGTCTTTCGTGCAACGGTTAGTGTGGTTAAACCAAGAACTCCAAATCCCGCAAGCAATAAAGTTATAATGCTTACAAAATTCAGAAGCTCTCTGCTGCTAATTTCTTTGCTGTATTCTTTTTCCCAGGACTCATCATAAAATGTATAAGCAAATAATGCATTGGGAAAGAACTCTGTCCACTTACTTTTTAATAAATTGATGATATTCGGAATATCTTTCCGGTTAGCTGTAAAATATAGTTTTGATGTACTCGTGTTTGAATTTTTAATAGCTAACCCACCTATTTTTTGTTTTATATTTCCAAGCGAGAAATCTTCTACTATACCGATAATAGAGTACTGTTTACCATCAAGACTGATAATCTTGCCAACCGGATTTTCTATTTTATTTTCTTTTGCAAATGTTTCATTTATGATAATTGAACTTGTTGAGTCTGTAGGAAATTCATTTACATTAAAACTACGCCCTTTAACTATTTTTATATTAAACATTTTAAAGTAACTATCGGTAAAATCTATTAGCGCACCACTCCATTCTCTTCCATTATACTCTGTTTTAAAAATTCTTATTCCTCCAGGTTTATATGCGGAATAATTTATCAATGAAGATCTTGATACATCATTTATAAATGCATCAACCTTTTCTTTTTCCATTTCCCAATTGGGAAAGATGGAGGATAAAGCTTTTGTACTTATTTCAATAATTTTTTCTTTTTCTGGCACATGATGTCTGTTCATTATAAAACTAATCTGCTGAGACATAATTGATGTGCAAATCATAAAAAAGACTGAAAGAGAAAATTGAAGGATAATAAGAGACTTGGTAAACCCGGAGTTGCTGCTAATCTTAACCATACTGTTCAACAAACTGATGCTTTGATATTTGGAGAATAACAAAGCAGGAAAGATTCCGATAATAATACAGGTGAATAAAAAGACTGCTACAATGTATGAAAGAGTATTGCAATCGAGATTAAAATTGATTTGTCTGTTTGCTAGCTGGTTAAATTCAGGCAATAGAAATCCTCCTAACGCTATACCAAGAATAGTAGCCAACAAACAGATAATGAAAGCTTCGCTAAGAAATTGAAATAGAATTTGTTTTTTGAATGCACCTAAAACTTTACGCAGACCTATTTCCTTAAAACGTGTGGTTGTTTGGGCGATAGAGATGTTAATAAAATTTATTATTGCAATGAGCAAGATAAAAAGAGCAATGACAGAATAAATAATTACGGTTCTGTAATCTCCAAAGTAATCAATTCCATAATCCGAATTTGAATAAAGGTGAATACGGTTAAATGGCTGTAGTGTAAAGTATGTGTTTTCTTCCGGCCAACCATTCAAGTTTTTATTGAGGTAATTGTTTATCTTTTTTTCTAATTGCTGAGCTGAAGAATTGCTTTTGATTTGAATATAAGTCTCTGCAAGATTATTTCCCCAATGGTTATCAAGCTTAGTAAAACTTCTGCTGTTTGCAATAGAAATTATTGCTCTTATATTAAGTGATGAATTTGCCGGTAAATTTTTTACAATCCCTGTGATTTTAAAAATGTCTTTACCAACAATAATTGTTTTAAATAGCGGGTCTTCTTCACCAAAATACTTCTTTGCAATTTCCTCATTAATAACAACACAGTTAGGATCTGATAAAGCTGTTTTCAGAGTACCTTTTATAAATTCAAAAGTAAACATCCGGAAGATATCAGAATCAGCAGCAATAATATTTTCTTCATTAAACCATTTATCTTTATACCGGATTGATTTCCAGCTACTGCTTGAGGTTAACCTTACGGCATTTAAACATTCTGGAAAATTTCTTTTTATCGTTGGACCGAGAGGAACAGGTGTTCCACCATCATAATTAGATTCTTTATTATTTGTATGTGTGAGAATTTTAAATATCGAATTGCCGTTCCTCTGGAATTTATCATAGCCTAATTCAAACTGAACAAATAAAAGAAGCAGGATACAACAAGCTATTCCAAAAGCCAAACCAATTATGTTTATAATAGAAGTAACTTTGTATTTGAAAATGTTTCTTAGCGCTATTTTGAAATAATTCTTAAACATTATTTCTCCAAGTAAATGTCATGAGCAGTTTTTGGAAAAGCTCCATACTCATTACTGTCTTCTCCTTACTCATACTTTAGACTCTCCACCGGGTTAGCTGTTGCCGCTTTAATTGCCTGGAAACTAACTGTGAGCAATGCAATCAACAAAGCAATGCTGCCGGATAGAACAAAGAGCCAAATGCTTATTTCAGTTCTGTATGCAAAGTCCCGGAACCATTTATCTGTTAAGTAATAAGCAACGGGCCATGCAATAAGGTTGGCAAGAATTACCAAACGTAAAAATTCTTTTATTAATAGAAAGACTATTTTATAGATACTGGCCCCAAGTACTTTTCTTATACCAATTTCCTTAGTCCTTTTTTCGGTTAAAAATGCTGCAAGCCCAAACAGACCCAGAACCGCTATCATAATTCCAAGAGCAGTGAATGTACTTAAAAGAGAAGCCGTGTTTTCTTCGGATTTATATTGCTTATTAAAATCATCATCTAGAAAAAAGTAATCGAATAAATAACCCGGGAATAAGTTTGCATGTTTTTCTTTCATGAATTGAATAAACTGGCTAATATTTTCTGTGTCGACTTTTAAAGTAAGATACCTGAAATCTTCCTGAATTAAGAAGACAGCCAAAGGTTCTATTTTACTTTGAAGTCCCTTAAGATGAAAATCTTTTACCACCCCGATTACAGGAGCCGACGCTCTATTAATAGAATGCTTCAGCGCTTCTTCGTTGGATTTCCAACCAAAAGCCTTTACTGCAGATTCATTTAAAATCCATCCCCGATCATAATTATCTATTCCGCTTTCTTTCATAAATTGTCTGCCTGAAAGAATTTCGAGGTTGTATTCCTTTATAAAATCGTAATCTACCTGAAAGCAATTAATCATCTGATCATTTTTATCGTCATCGACTGGATGAAGATGCCAGAAATACATCCATCGTCCGGGAACACTGGAAGAAAATGTGGAACCAAGAACGGCTGGGTGATCGGCAAATTCATGCTTTACCGTTTCGAACGAGTTCGGATTTATAATGCTTCTGTCAAACTCTATTATTAATTTTTGTTCTTTATCAAATCCCGGGTATTGGTTTTTCATATAATTCACTTGCCTGTAGAATAGCAGTACTCCGATTATAAGTACAATTGAAATTGCGAACTGACTTATAACCAATACTTTTCTCAGCAAAATTTTTTGGCTGCCTCTATTTGTCGTTCCTTTAAGAATTGATATCGGTTTGAAGCCGGATAATAAAAATGCAGGATAACTGCCCGCAATAATGCTTATGAATAATGAAATAAGAAATAAACCGAAAATAATTTCCGGTTTAATAAGGCTTGTTAAATTGAATTCAAGTTCTGTTAGTTTATTAAAAAACGGAAGAAGAAAAATTACAAACAGAAGCGCTAAAACTACTGAGATAAAAGTTGTTACTACAGACTCTCCGATAAACTGGGAAATAAGTTGGGATTTATTTGCTCCAACTACTTTTCTTACTCCTACTTCATTTGATCGGTTTGATGAACGTGCTGTCATTAAGTTCATGTAATTGAGGCTGGCAAGTAAAAGAATTAAAACGCCAATGGCAGTAAAAACCAAGATGTATGTTGAATTACCTCCCGGTTCAACCTCCCAATTTAAATCTGAGTAAAGATGAATATCTGTAATCGGCTGAAGGAACAGAGTGGACAGCACTCCGTTTTTACTTATAGAATTACCCGAATATTTTTCAGGGAGATTTTTTATTTTGGTTTCGAACTTAAAAGGATCAGTTCCTTCTCTTAACTTGACATAGTTCATGCAGTTTACGCCCCTCCATGGATTTGTTATTCCAAATTCACGCATCCTGTCAAGAGATGATTGAAAGCAAATCAGAAAATCTTTTTTAAGGTGTGTGTTTTTAGGAAAATCTTTTATAACACCATCAACTTCATAAGCGGTTGTATCAAGCAGTAATACTTCTCCAACAGGATTTATATTCCCGAAATATTTTTTTGATATTGATTCGGTAATTACAACGGTTTTGGGTCGCGTTAATGCTTTATCAGGATTACCATGGATGAAAGGTATATCCAGAATTTTAAAAAGAGTATT
>QZKB01000157.1 GCA_003599415.1 Ignavibacteriales bacterium
AAAAATGGGAAAAATAATTGGAATTGATTTAGGAACTACAAACTCGTGCGTTGCTGTAATGGAAGGTAACGATCCGGTTGTTATACCTAATTCAGAAGGCGGAAGGACTACTCCTTCTATTGTTGCATTTACTAAAACCGGAGAAAGACTTGTCGGCCAGTCGGCTAAACGACAGGCCATTACAAATCCTAAAAAAACTATCTTCTCAATTAAAAGATTTATGGGAAGAAGAATGGATGAAGTTACCTCTGAAATGACAAAAGTTCCTTATGAAGTTATGGCAGGCGATGGAAATTCTGCACGGGTTAAAATTGATGACCGTGTTTATTCTCCTCCGGAAATTTCTGCTATGATTTTACAGAAGATGAAAAAGACAGCCGAAGATTATCTTGGACAGGAAGTTTCTGAGGCTGTTATTACAGTTCCTGCTTACTTTAATGATTCACAGCGCCAGGCTACTAAAGATGCCGGTGAAATTGCAGGATTAAAAGTTAGAAGAATAATTAATGAACCGACAGCAGCAGCGCTTGCATATGGTTTAGATAAAAAACAGAAAGATCAGATTGTTGCCGTCTACGATCTTGGCGGTGGTACTTTTGATATTTCAGTCCTTCAGTTAGGTGATGGTGTATTTGAAGTTAAATCAAGTAATGGTGACGGACACTTAGGCGGTGATGATTTTGACCAGAGATTAATTGATTTCCTCGCTGATGAATTCAGGAAACAGGAAGGAATTGATTTAAGAAAAGATCCTATGGCTTTGCAAAGATTGAAAGAAGCTGCTGAAAAAGCTAAGATTGAATTATCTTCATCAGTACAGACAGATGTTAATCTTCCGTTTATAACAGCCACGCAAGATGGACCAAAGCATCTCAACATTTCAATAACACGTGCAAAATTTGAACAGTTAGTTGATGATTTAATTGAAAGAACAGTTACACCTTGTGAAAAAGCTATGAAGGATGCCGGAGTAACTGCTTCACAAATTGATGAAGTAATTTTAGTCGGAGGCTCCACTCGTGTTCCTAAAGTTCAGGAACTTGTTAAAAAATTATTTGGGAAAGAACCACACAAGGGAGTAAATCCTGATGAAGTTGTTGCAATTGGTGCTGGAATTCAAGGTGCGGTTCTTACAGGTGAAGTAAAAGATGTTCTGCTTCTTGATGTTACACCTCTTTCACTTGGAATTGAAACTCTTGGTGGTGTAATGACTACTTTAATCCAGTCAAATACAACCATTCCAACAAAGAAAAGTGAAGTATTCTCAACTGCATCAGATAGTCAACCATCAGTTGAAATTCATGTACTTCAGGGTGAAAGACCAATGGCTGGTGATAACAGAACCCTCGGCAGATTCCACCTTGATGGAATTCCACCAGCACCAAGAGGAATACCTCAGATTGAAGTTACATTCGATATAGATGCAAATGGAATACTACACGTTGCAGCTAAAGATAAAGGTACAGGTAAAGAACAAAGCATCAGGATTACTTCTTCAAGTGGTTTAAGCAAAGATGAAGTTGAGAAGATGAAGAATGAAGCAAAATCCCATGCTGCTGAAGATAAAATGAAGAAGGAATCAGTTGAAATAAAAAACCAGGCAGATAATCTTGTCTTCCAGACTAAAAAGCAAATTGACGAATTAAAAGATAAAATTCCTGCCGATTCCAAGAATCGCCTTGAAACTGAAATAAAGAAAGTAGAAGATGCTATTGCAACAAACAATTCAGATGCAATTAAATCTGCTACGGAATCTTTAACAAAGGTATGGAGTGAAGTTGCGTCCACAATGTACCAGCAGACCGGTGGTCCGCAACCGGGACAACCATTTGAAGGTCAGAATGCAGGTGGGCAACAGGAACAGCAGAATCAAGGGCAACAGAAAAAAGATGATAAAGATGTTCAGGATGCGTCATACGAAGTAGTAGATGATGATAAGAAGTAAATAGATCAAAATAAATTGTAAGGGCGGACGGAAAAATCTGTTCGCCTTTACAAAATGACATCAGAAAATTCTTAGAATAAAATATAAAGGAGGAAAAACATGTCCGATAAAGATGTAGTGAAATTAGAAGAAACTAAGGTAGATAACTGGCAGGAAGCATTGGAAAAGGAATGCTGGGTTGCACCCGTGGTTGATATCTATGAAACCACTGAAGATTATACGCTTATTGCCTGTATGCCGGGCGTTTCAAAAGAAAATGTAAAGATTAAAATGGAAGATGGTAATCTTATTGTTATGGGCAAAGTAGATTACGATACTCTTCTTGAAAGAAACTATGTTCTTAATGAATCCCAGATTGGAAATTTCTTCAGGAAATTCCAGATTTCGGAATCAATAGATGATTCAAGGATTGAAGCCAAGTTAGAAAACGGTCAGTTAATTGTTAACTTACCAAAGCATGAAAGAGCTAAACCAAAGAACATCGAAATAAAATAATCTTTCCCATATTCCATTTTCTCTTGTGTCCCGGCATTGTCGGGACTTTTTTTTTGATACCGGGTAATTAACAAACATGTTTCCATTTGCAAATATCCTGCTTAATTTTACGGCGAATAAATAATTACCAGATGAAAAAACTTTTACTACTAACACTAATTTTAGCTTTTGCCGGATTGACCTACCTTAATAGTTCTTTTCCGGAAAATGATGCGCCGGTTAAAAGTCGCCCCGTAAAGAACGGTGTTTATGATGATGGTTTACTTAGATCTGAAGTAAAGAATGTCGAAGAAGTTGTATCGTATAAAATTGATGCTGAACTTTCACCCGTAAATAAAGAAGTAATAGTTAATGAAGAATTAACCTGGAAAAACAAAACAGAATATCCCGCTACTGAAATATATCTTCATCTTTATGCGAATGCTTACAAAAACAGTAACACGCTTTTTACCAAAGGAAGAGGAATAAGTATAACAGATGAGAACAAGTCAGGAATAGATTTTTCCGGGGTAAAAGTAAATGGCAATGACGCTCAACTAATCTATGTACATCCGGAAGAGAAAAATGATTATGACAGCACTGTTGCTAAAATTATACTTAGCCAGCCGTTATATTCCGGTGAATCACTTCAATTGAATTTTAAATACAAGGTTAAAATTCCTAAAGCGGGAAAAAGATTTGGATACGCTGCCGGAAGAAATTTCTTCTTCATCTCACAATGGTTTCCAAAGGTTGGTGTGTTTGAGAATGGTAAATGGATTTGCAGCCAGTATCACCCTTTCACAAATTTCTATTCTGATTTTGGAAATTATATCGTAAACATCACTGTTCCCGATGATTATATAATTGCAGCTACCGGAATTCAGAAAAGCAAATCAATATTGAAGTACGGTAAATCTGTTTACTCTTTCGTTCAGAAAGCGGTACATGATTTTGCCTGGATGGCATCTGATGAAATCTATGCTGAACAGGATTCTTATATAAGAAAAGACGGGACTGAAATTCAGATAAAACTTTATACGCAGCCTGAAAATGAAAAGTATAAAGAACGGTTTTTGCTTTCTGTTAAAAATGCTCTTAAATATTTTGAAGACTATATCGGCGAATATCCTTACCAGACTTTATCGATTGTTGATTGCCCGCGGACATGTCAATCTGGTGGAATGGAATATCCTACGCTAATTACAACAGGCGCTGAGCTGTTTTCATTATATAGAACAAGGCAGCCGGAATCGGTTACCATACACGAATTCACACATCAGTATTTTTACGGAGTGGTGGCAAATAACGAAGTTTATGATGCCTGGTTAGATGAAGGGTTAACCTCATTTATCTCAACCAAAATAGTAGAGAAATATTATGGTAAAGGTGAGGTTCATTTTAGTTTATTCGGCTTCTACCCAATATTCGGATTGAATTTTTTGTCTTATAAAGAAATACCGCTTGTTTATACTCTTGGTAATTATAATAAAGAAGAAGATGCCGATATGCTTGCCAGATATTATATGTCTCCAACCTCGGCAGCAATTCTTGATACATCATATAAATTACCGGTTGCTTCAATTTACGGAATTGCAGCTTACAGCAAACCGCAGCTTGTGCTTCATTCACTTGAAAGATATTTGGGTTCTGAAAGACTGATATCTGCATTTAAGGAGTATTATTCAAAATATAAATTCAAACATTCCAAACCGGAAAATTTTTTATCTGTAATCAAATCAAAAAGCGGAACAGATCTTTCTGTTTTAATAGATGAGCTTTTTGGAAAAGCATATTCTTTCGATTACAGGATTAATTCAATTAAGAATGTCGGCAATAATACTTATGAAGTTTTTATTGAAAGAATAGGTGGTGGTGTATGCCCGCAGGAAATTGCTTTTTACACAGATAAGGATACCACATATAAACATTGGGATGGAAAAAGTAATTGGAAGGTAGTTCGGTTTAAATCTGGTAATGAAATAATCGGCGCTGAATTGGACCCGGAGCGCAAGAATATTCTTGATTTAAATTATGCGAACAATTCTTACCTTATAAATAAACAGTATGGCGCAAGTTTAAGGCTCTCTTTCCGGTTCTTCTTCTGGTTCCAGAACCTGCTTTTGATTTTAGGAAGCATATCATGATTTATAATGTTAAGCAGGTAATTCCGGAAGGCATAAAATTAATTTGGAAGAACAACAAATTTGTCTACCTGTTCTGGTTAACGAATATTGTTTTTGCAATAGTGCTTTCCCTGCCTATTTATTACATCCTTGAAGATAACCTGCTGCATTCAACTTACGGACAAAAGTTAAGCTTTACTTTTGACTACGTGTGGTACCTGCAGTTACAGCAGTTGTACAAACATAATATCGGCGTTCAGCAGTATATTATTTACGGAACGGTTGGCGTTTATGTGTTAATTCAGGTTTTTTATTTAGCCGGTTTGACGTCAGTATTCAACAATCCTAAAAAAAATCATTATGTAGATTTCTTTTACGGTGCGGTAAAATTCTGGTATAGGTTCACAAAGGTACTTTTAATCTCCCTGGTTTTCTATGCGATTGCTTTTGTTATTAATGATTATCTGGGAATTCTTCTTACATATTTGTTTTCAGAAAGTGAAAACCGATCAATGGAATTTATACTTCGTACTTCAAGGTACCTGCTATTGATTTTTTTAATCGGAACAGTGAGCATTATATCGGATTATACAAAAGTCTCGCTTGCTATAACCGACAGGGAAAAGGTTCTTAGAGAAATAGGCAACACACTTCGCTTTCTAAAGAAGAATTTTTACCAGGTGTTCATTGTCTTTTTTATTGTAGCTCTATTCGGTGCGGTTGGTTCAATAGTATATAACATTGTTGATAGCTTTATTCCCAAAACAAGTTTTATATACTTTTTGCTTGCCTTTATTCTTCAGCAGTTGTTAATTATATTTCGATTGCTTGTTAGAATGTTGTTCTGTTCAACTGAAATTATTAATTATAAAGACCTGAACACTATTGTTTCGGACGTTCAGGTGGAAGAAGTATAAGAGGAAATAATGGCGATAATACCTATAAATGTTTACGGAGATAAAATATTAAGACAAAAATCTGTTCTTGTTAAAGAAAAGGATATGGATAAGCTGATCCCGTTTATTAAAAATATGTGGGATACAATGCACAAAGCAAATGGAATCGGTTTAGCTGCCAACCAGGTCGGTTCAGATAAATCTATTTTTATTGTTGATGTATCTGATGTTGAAGGATATGAAAAGATAAAGCCGGTTGTGTTTATAAATCCGAAGATAGTAGAATTCTCGGACGAGAAAAAAATTATTGAAGAAGGATGCTTAAGTCTTCCTAATCTGAGAGCAGAAGTTGTTAGACCAAAACTTGTGAAGATTGTTTATTATGATACTGACCTGAATGAAAAATCTATTGAAGCAGACGAATTGTTTGCACGGGTTATTCAGCACGAATATGATCATCTGCAGGGGACATATTTTACTGACAGGGTTTCTGAGGAAATGAAAAAGCAACTTAAAACGGGTTTGCAAAAAATTAAAAACCGTGATATTGAAATTGACTATAGCATAACGGAAAAGAAATAGTCCTGATATAAATTGTAGCTGCTGTTCCTTCTTTAAAAACAAAATCCGAAAGGAGAAAGGTTAAGAGGGCAAGAATGGAAGCGCTAAGTAAATTCTTATCTCAGAATACAACTTTAATTGTTGCAATTATAGGCCTCATCGGTACACTCTACACTGCTTATGTCGGATTCAGAAAATACTTAGATGAAAAAAGAAGCAGGAATTATGAGGAAACAATCAAGCAGTTGTTTTCAATTAACAAGAGCGAAAGGCTTGCTGCAGTTGCAACACTTGGGGTTTATATAGAAAGCAGCCTGGTCTATTCGCATTTTATTTCTGCAGTGCGATTCGTAAAAAACCTGTTTCAATCCAAATACTACCAGAAAAATTCTATTACTATTCTGTTGAATTGTATTTATACCGAACTTGATTATGATGTTCTGAATGCAATTTGTTCTGTACTAACCCAGGACCGTAAGAATAAGGAAATTCAATATATTGTTGATAAACTTATTAGCATTAACAAAAACTTTTTTATACAGGATTATCCGTTAAAGGGCAGGCTTGATTATGCTAAGAGCATACTTGAAACAGGAAAAAACGGAATTACAGACAAACAGAGTGCCGTTGATATTATTTTGAATGAACAAATCCTGAATCAAATAAAAGAAAAGAATAAGGTGCTTTCAGAATATACGGAGAGGTACAATGAATTAAGTCTTCATCAGCAGGTAAGCACTGATTTCTTATTTATGTACTTATCGGAAATGTCCAAGATTGATGAAACGAAGCATATCAATCTTGTATTTTTTCAGAACGTTTTTAACTATGGGCAATTTTCAAGATGCAACCTTAGAAAGTGTTCCATTATCAAGACTGCTCTATCGGTTTGCACTCTTATTCATATTAAAATTGAAAATCTTGATTTGATTGAGGACTCAGTCTTTACTTTTTCAGCACTGAACAATTGCTTGTTTAAAGGCGGAAGCATTGTTAATTCTTTGTTTGATAAAATGAATCTTACCCACACGGTTTTTGAAAATATTACTTTCAGAAATACTTACTTCTTCGGTTCCAACCTTGCATATTCGGAATTTACTAAAGTGACCGGGCTTGAACCAATACATTTCTATAAAGCCGATTATTCAAAAACAAAGTTCGATGAAAACTTCAGAATAAAACTTGAAGCGGAACTGCCTTTGATTACCGATGATGTATTTACAGATTATGTAAAGAACTCAACGCTGACTGATCAAAGGAAAGAAGAATTACTGAGAAGTCTTAGTGAGGTGAATGAGAATACATAGGCTAAGGCTGAGGCGAAGGCTGAGGCTAAGGCTGAGGCGAAGGCTGAGGAAGAATTTATGATTAAACAAAAATCCTTTGCTATCTGGTTATCCTCTGGTAAATTTGTACTGAAAGAATTTATCCTTAGTAATTTTTAATTATAAAAGTTTGCAATATGAATATAGTTTTCATGGCTACACCGGATTTTGCTCTTCCTTCATTAAAAGCAGTTTATGACAGTAAATATAAAATAGTAGCAGTTGTTACAGGCGCAGATAAAGAACGGGGGAGAGGACAAAAAATATCCTTTACGCCAATAAAACAGTATGCAGTTGAAAAAGGAATCCCGGTGCTGCAACCGGAAAATTTAAAGGATGAAAGTTTTATAAATCAGCTTAAACAATTTGAAGCTGATGTTTTTATAATTGTCGCATTCAGGATTCTTCCGAAGGAAGTGTTTGCAATTCCTAAACTCGGTTCTTTCAATCTGCATGGTTCGCTGCTGCCAAAATACAGGGGAGCTGCTCCAATCCAATGGGCTTTAATTAATGGTGATAAAGAAACCGGAGTTACAACTTTTTTCCTGCAGGAAAAAGTAGATACCGGAAATATGATTCTCCAGGAAAAAATTCCGATACTTGATGAAGATAATTTTGGAACACTTCATGACAAGATGAGTTTATTGGGAAGTGAGGTAATTATTAAAACGCTCAACCTTATAGAATCCGGCAATGTTATAGTTCAGAAACAAAATGATTTATTGGCTTCTCCTGCTCCAAAGATTACTAAAGAAACGTGCCTAATTAATTGGAATAATTCTGCTGAGCAGGTTCATAATCTTGTAAGAGGTTTATCTCCGTATCCAGCCGCGTTTTTTAATATTGATGAAAAACATTATAAAGTTTATAGAACTTCAATCAATAAGGAGTTGAAATTAGAGCCCGGACAAATCTATCAAACCAAAACACAAGCTGCAGTCGGCTGTAAAGATTATTCGATCAACTTACTAGAGATTCAGCCGGAAGGCAGAAAACGGATGACGATTGAAGAGTTTCTGCGGGGATATAAACTTAATTAGCTTTTTACTGTTGATTGTTACAGAAAAGAAAATGAAGTTAAAGATGTTAATCGACTGATTCCCGTTGCATAAATTCACAGCTCGTATAAGTCTTTTGCAAAACAAACACTCGAATCCATACCTTTGTACTGATCATAATTAGGGATTGTATAATAACTATGCTTTTTATATAAGCTAATCGCTTCAATTTGTTTTATGCCGGTTTCCAGGATTGATCTGGAAAAGCCGCGTTCTGCTGCCCAGTTTTCAAGCTCTTGTAAAATCCGGGATGCAATACCAAATCCGCGTTTATCTGTTTTTACGAACATGCGTTTTATTTCGACAGTATCATTATCGTATTGCTTGAAACAACCGCAGCCAACAGGTTCTTCGTTATGCATCGCAATTACAACTGTATCAAGTGATTGAATAACATTATATTTATCATATTCAGACTGGTCCTTACCATAATTGTCATTCAGGCTTTCATCGAGTAATAATGTTAAACTTCTGAAATCCTGGTTATCGCTGTTGGTGCGTAAAAGAGTTATCATAAATTTGCTTTCAGTTCCTAATTTCAGTAATAAGATAATATTATTAAAGCAAATTATCAGAATGGTTTATTTATATCCGGGTATAATGCCAGGAATGTGGAAAAAGCTATTGAACTTTTTCAACGATAAAAAGAAAATCAACCCTGGCAGTTGCACCCATCCAAAGGAATGTCGGTTTGACATTTGGAATTATTGAAACAACCTCACCTTTAAGGTTATTAAGAAATTGCTCCAATTTAACCTGATCTTCATTCATTTTAATTTCCAGGCGATGAATTTTGTATTTCATTTCAAACCTCCTATTTGATACTAATGTAAATTACTTCCTTTCTCATAATTTAATTAATCAATACAAGCTGGAGAATAATTTTATTTTGTATTTATGTTTTCAACTACAATTTCTATTATATCTTCTAGCATATTATCCAGACAGTCACCAATAAATGCATTTATCATAAGAACGATACTAACTTTATATTCGGGTAAATAAGCCATATATGCACAAGTCCCAATATTTGCTCCGCCGTGTCCATATACTATTTCACCATCAGTAATACTTTTATTAAACAGATGAACTCCAAGTCCATAATCATCTTTATTAAAATCCAACATTTGTTTCATAGAGGATTTTTCCAGTACTTTTCCATTAAAAAGAGAGTAGCACCAGAAGGCAAGATCTTTAGCAGTTATAAAAATTCCGGATGAACCATAAGTGATGCTTTCATGAGAAACCCTTGGAAGAAAAGTGATATCCCTGAACGATCCATCTTTTTCAAAATTATCTCCCCAGACGTGAGCGAGGTTGGTGGGTAATTCCTCTTCCTGGGATAAATATACTTCTTTAAGATTCAGCGGTTCCCATAAAAGTTTTCTGAATTCAGAAGAGAGGTTGGAGCCGGTAGCTTTTTTTATTATTAAGGCTAGTAAAAGGTAGTTTGTATTTGAGTAACGGAATCCTTTACCCGGTTTGAAATATGGTTCTTTAATATAAGATAAAACCACATCCGGAGAAAAAACACTATCACGATATTTAATTAAATCATCCCAGAGTTTTTGATTTTCCCAGAACATGTATAAACCACTTTCATGATGGAGCAATTGTTTAATTGTTATGGTGCTGTCCACATAAGGATATTTAGGCAGCCATTTTGATATTGGATCATTAAGAGAAAGCAAACCTTGCTCGGCAAGTTTAAATGTAAGCGTGGCAACAAAATTTTTTGTTATACTGCCGGTTGCAAAGAACATATCAGGTTTCATCTTTACAGTATCGTGGGAAAAACCGGCTGTAACAGTTATAAGTTTTTGATTGGGAAAAATAATTGCGAGTGATGCGCCTTTAACATTATTGCTTTCTAAGTTATCTAATAAAGCAGATTGCAATTTTTGTTCTAAGGTTCTATTGTTTTGCGAACAACCTGAAAAGACTATAAAGGTCAGAATAAGTGCAAGTGAAATTATTTTCCGGTTCATCGATTCAATCACCTATGAATAAAATTATTAATTCAGGGAAAAATCTACAGCATTTCTTCTTACATACAATTTAAAACTATAGGTATAAAGTATTCATACCAGGATTTGTCTAAACCAGGTTTTACATTGATCGACTACTACTTTAACCTAGCTTTTAATTCTCCGGTAAGGCTTATCCTTAAAAACTTCAAGTAATATAACACCTTCAATTATTCGGGAAATTATTCAGCTATTGGTTGTACGATTGTTGATAACTACATTAATTGAACATACAAATAGTAAATAAAGAAGCCGTCCACAAAAGTAAACGGCTTAATTATTTTCCGTGAGATCGAGCTATAAGAATGAAATACTAAGTCTGCTGAATTCGTTATAAACTAATTTTTTAATATTAATCGTCATCCACTTTTGGGTATAGTAATCGTGGAAGGTTGCCTTATAATAAATCGATTTAATATAATTTTCAATGGAAGTGCCTGTAAAACTTCCACCAACCCAAACAGAACCCATAGACTCGTGACTTTCAATCGGAACATCTGCAAGAGAAATCGCTAAATCATATTTATAATCGGAACGATTATGTTTTACATGATGATCCAGCCATAAAGTTAAAGCTTTTTTACCATCATCAGAAACAGTACCGTATAGTTTTCCGGAAACATAAAATGTATCGCCAACAACCGGAACGCTTCCCTGCCATTTAAAATTATACTCTGATGAGAAAATTACTCCATTCCATTCAATAGAAGATCCTGATGATGAGTAACCACTATTCGAGAGAGATATATGATCAGAATTATATGTTGTATCATCAAATTCACATTGTGAATCTAAACTGAATGAAAAACTTTCTTGTGCATATAAGTCGCTTAAAGGACCTCTTGTTACAGTTACATTGCATTCTGCACTACCAAGTTTATTAGACCACTCCTGTGTAATATCAAACATCTGCAGGTAAACCTTATAACTTCCTTCTTTTTTAAATTGATATTTAAATTCTGTTGAATTAGTAAAGCTTACCATATTATTATCCTTGTCATTTGCCCACCAATAGCATTTGTAAGATGACGGTAATTGTCCATCATAAATAGCATTGAAAGAATATTTTCCGTTTAAGGTAGCGCTGAATGTTGCAGGATTAATAGATACAAGTGATTGCTCGGGAATTTTAAAGTTATAAGAGCATATATGAATGTCAGCAATTTCAAGATCAGCATAAATCTCGTCTCCAACAGACACGGAGGAAAGCGATCCGGTAAAATCACCGGTGTTACAATCAAGCGTGGTTATTTTCTGTTCTGTCTTGGCATTATAAATATGAATCTTTCCGGAGTAATAGATTTCGGTCGAATACTCGGGAGTAGTAGTGTGTGTTACTGTTCCCTTAACGGTTCCGTCTGCTTTATATTCAGTGATTTTTACTTCCAGTTTTGGAATAAAAAGTCTGAATACATTTGCCCCTGCACAAAGAATATTCGTGACAAGTTCATCGGCCTGAGAATTTACACACGTATAATCAATGTAAGGATATTTTCTGGATGAAAAGTAACCCCTGTCTCTACACATTTTTACTTTGCGACCACTTGGAAATGTTTTATAATAGGTAAAGTTTTCGGCGTTATACTCCAGGTTCTGCAGTAATGGTGATGGGTAAGTACATTCTTCGTTGACCGGTTTTATTTCTTTTTGGCCTATTCCATTAATAGTCTGTTCACTAAAAAAGTTTGTATTGGTAAATTCAGCCAGCTTTTCGTTTATCGATCTTATTGTGGTGGCGCCTTCAAAAAATGTCTTTAGTTCAGGGTCCGGATCGCTGTTTATATAAATCGCAGGTAAACCGGGGCTGAACATCTCCTCATAAGGATCGGGACTTCCCAACACAGCCCCACCGGTATATCCCCAAGGTGCAGCGTGACTATCATTTCTTGTATGCGGCGGGCAGCCCATATCACCTGTATTATGCAGGACTTCTCCCAGGCATCTAAATGCTTTAGCAAGATTTGTTGCCTTCATACTTTCAGATGCAAGTTCAATAGCATTTTGCATATATTCTTTACCTTTCTTCAAAGTCCATTTATTGCTTTCTCCTTTTTCAGTATCGCCAAGTGCCCACTCTATTGCATCAGTCTGAGGATTGCCATATACCCCTTCCCAGTATGTTCCTCTGTTTGTCAAGTGTTTTTTATCTTTATACAAACCAAGCGGATCATAAAAATGTCTTACCGCAGCGGCAAGTTCCGGTTCATCAGCAGATAAACCTCCATGTTTTATCCACTCAAAAATGGTGTACTCAACTTCGCTTTCAGATGTACTAATATCAAAATAACCGTAATTTGTTACAGCCATACCGCTGTATTTTTCTGTACCTGCTGTAATTTTAATTTTATAATTATCCGGAAAGATATCGCTTGTATGTGCTTCTATGTGTTTTATAATTGCATCATTTATAGCTGGTTGTGCTTTTTTGTTATCATATGAAAAAAGAATGTTATATAGAATGCAATAGCTTATGAATCCTAGTAGTAATGCGAGAATATTTTTTGATTTCATTTTATCCTCCTAAAACCTTACTACTTTCCATTTGCTATCGCCACAATTAGCATAGGCAACATTATATTTTTGACCATTAACCTCAACTTCATATTCCGCATAAAGTTCTGAAGTATATATTAATGTTCTTTTCTCAAGGGCAGATCCGAAGGCTGCAATATCTGCAGTAGTATTGTTAAGTTCCTCCTGAAGCGTTGCCTTACATTCATCGCTGACGCAGTTAAGTATCCTTGTTTTATCAATTGATTTAAACGCAGAAATCAGGCTGTCAGAAAGATTTGTCATCTCTGTTGTTTCGTTTGCGGGAGGAGTTACTTCAGCGGGTTCAACCGGGTTATCATCTTTTTTACACGTAGAGTTCATGTTTAAGAACATTGCAATGATGAAACCCAAAACGTACATCTTTAGTGGGTTTTTAGTTACCACTCTGCACCTCTATTTTTTTTAAGTAGCCAAATGAATTACTTTATGTTAAAAACTGATTTCAAGATAAAACTAATTAATGTGAAGTTTTTATCACATTACAATACGCATCCTTGCAATAGAGAAATATAAAATCCTGAAAGTAATTGAGAAAATAATTCATTAAAAAAGAGGACTTGAAATATTTAGTAAAACCAAACATCTCATGGGGAATTTTGTTTTTGTTCAACTTAAATTTTTTTCTCTCTTTTGTCAAGAAGAATGAAAGAAAAAGTAAATAATAAAAAGAGAAGAGAAATAGTGAAGTTGAAAGGGAATAGATCCTGAAAGATGAAAAGATCAAAAATACAAATCTATCTTGCTTCAGAATTCCAAATGAATTATGTTAAAGCAACATAAATTTTACTAAAGGTTATTATTTAATATACTTTTCTCTATGTGAGGTATGAATGATTGTCTATGGTAAAAAATTTATTGCCCCGGTTTTCAATCACTGTTCAGGAATCCTCAATTGCAAGATTAGTTAAGATACTGCAAAGTAATTTGAACCAGAAGATAGGTACAAGAACTCTACCATTTGCAGGTAGGTACTTTTGGATAAATGAAAAAATTTTATTGGAGGAATAAATGATTAAGAAAATATTAAAGCAGTTTTCTATTGCTGCAAGAGAATCAACCATTAAAAGATTAATTAAAGTGCCTGAAGGTTACGAGAACTGGAAGATAAGTGAAGGCTCGTTATCTTTTGCACAAATTGCCAAACATCTTATTGACCTTGATTATTGGTTATGTGAAAAAATTAAAAATCCGTTTATTAATTCCATAGAAACCCAGAATGTTGAGGGTTTGACTTTTACAAGAGAACAGTTTAATAAACTCATTTTTAAACTGAAAGATTCGCTGGAAGCAAAATTAAAATTAATTGATTCACTAGGGCCGGAAGCGCTTGAAGCAAAAATATTTGACGATAGCTATAGTGAGGAAGTAAGTATAATGTGGTTAATTCTAAGAAGAAATCTAGATCACGAGATACACCATAGAGGGCAAATAGCAACTTACCTGCGGTTTATACAGGATTCAGTAGAAATACCAAAATGATTGAATCTATTATCAGGAGATAAATCTTGTTTTAATATAAGATTAAGATTTAATTCTGTAATTAATGATACATGGAATTATTAATGAAATTTTAAGAACGAAGTAAAACTAAAACTCCCGGAATTTACTCCGGGAGTTTTTTATTGAAAAAGATTTTTTAAATCTGTTACTTCGCAAACTCTTCGCCAATAAGTTGTCCATCTATATCAGAATCATAGCGTTGTTTTTCTGTTTCTTTCTCTGCAGCTTTTTCACGGGAAAGTAAGGTGTAAACTACCGGAACAATTACCAACGTTAAAAATGTTGAGAATAACATTCCGCCAACAACTGCAAGACCCAATGGACGGCGGGATTCTGCACCGGCACCTAAACCGATTGCAATAGGAAGAATACCGAATATGGTTGCAAAAGATGTCATCAATATTGGTCTTAACCTGATTGTTGCTGCCTGAATTATTGCGTCCGTTATAGAATTCCCTTGTTCTCTAAGCTGATTTCCGAATTCAACTATAAGAATTGCATTTTTGGTTACAAGTCCAACAAGCATTATCAATCCTATCTGGGAATAAATATTTAAGCTCTGTCCGAAAATAAATAGTGTAAGCAATGCCCCGAATACAGCTAACGGAACAGACAACAAAATTGTAAATGGGTGAATAAAACTTTCGAACTGTGCAGACAGAACAAGATAAATAAAAACTATAGCAAGAAGGAACATCAGGTAAAGACTTGAGCTTGAACTTTTATACTCAAGAGACTGACCTGCATAATCGCGTTTTATTCCTGCTGGTAATTTCTCCGATGCAATTTTATCAAGGTCATTTAATGCCTGGCCCAGTGTCATTCCGGGCGCAAGGCTTGCGCTAATAGTCGCAGATCTTATACGGTTATAATGATTCAATTCTTTTGGAGCAACTGTTTTTTCAATTTTAACAACATTGGCAAGCTGTACTAATCCGCCGCTGCCTTTTATATATAAATTCTGAATAGCATCAGGTGTTGAGCGGGATTGAGGTTTCATCTGGAGAATCACATCATACTGTTTCGTACCGCGTTTAAAATTAGTAACAGCTCTGCCGCCCAGGAATGTTTCTAATGTTGTACCTATATCAGCAACGGAAACTCCTAAGCCGGAAGCACGCTCTCGATCAATATTAATATCAAGCTGAGGTTTATTCAAACGAAGATCGCTATCCATATTAATTAAGTATCCAAGTTTGGATGCTTCACCCATCATTATGCCAACGGCTTTATTCAGTTCATCATATGAATCCGCCTGTAATACATACTGAACAGGACTTGAACTTGAGTTAGCGCCAAGACTTGGCGGGTTTACCACGAATGCAAGTACACCCGGAATTGAAATCATTTGCGGAAATAATTCCTGTATAATCTGCTGCTGGGATTTCTCTCTTTGGCTGCGCGGTTTTAGATTTAAAAACATAAAGCCGTTGGTAACATTACCAGGACCACCAAAACCTACACCGGTTGCAGTAAAAAGACCGCGTCGTTCCGGCAATGCTAATAAACGGTTTTCAATCTGACGAACATAACTATCTGTATATTCCAAAGTAGCGCCTTCAGGGGCTATTATTATTCCAAATCCCATTCCTCTGTCTTCCGTAGGGACAAGTTCACTTGGCAGGTTAGTAAAAATAAAATAGCTTAAAGCGATAACACCTAAACCACCTGTTACAATCAGCAGTTTATGTTGCAATGCTCCGCGCAGTAATCGTTCGTAAAATCTGTTCAGTAAATCAAAAAATTTATCGAATGATCTGGAAGCCCAGCCTTTACTTGTCCCATGTAAAGGTCGTAATATTTTTGATGAAATCATTGGTGTTAAAGTTAAGGCAACAAATCCGGAAATTAATACTGCAACTGCAACAGACAAACCGAATTCGTTAAATAACCTTCCGATTGATCCTGTTAAGAATGCAAGTGGTATAAACACAGCAACAAGAGCAATGGTAGTAGCTATAACTGCAAATCCAATTTCCTTACTACCATCAATTGCTGCCTGCCATCTTGATTTTCCCATTTCCATGTGGCGATAAATATTTTCAAGAACAACTATAGCATCATCAACTACTAATCCGATTGCAAGAACCAAAGCAAGTAATGTTAAAATATTAATTGTAAATCCTGCAAAATAAATTACTGCAAAAGTACCAACTATAGAAATTGGAATAGCAAGCGAAGGTATAATTGTTGCGCGGAAACTTTTAAGAAATGCAAGCACAACAAGGATAACAAGAAGGACAGCAATTATTAAAGTCTCCTGTACTTCACTTATTGATTCTTTAATAAAGTCGGATGAATCATAAGCGATATCCAACCTCATACCTTCAGGCAAAAGTTTTGTAAGTTCCGCAAGAGATTTTCTTACTTCAGCAGCAACATCAACTGTACTTGCTTTAGATTGCTTAACAATACCAAGACCCACAGTCTGGTCGCCGTTAAAACGAACGGCTGTCCGCTCGTTTTCTGCACCTACCGTTACTTCTGCAACGTCTCTTAAACGGACAACATCATTATCCTTTTGCGAGATAATAATAGCACCAAACTCTTCCGGTTTAGCAAGTTCTCCCCTGGTTCGTACTGCAAATTCTCTTAGTTGCCCTTCAACCCTGCCACCCGGAATTTCAGCGTTCTCTCCGCGGATTGCTGCTTCAATATCCTGAGTAGTTAAACCATGTGAAGCCATTCGTAATGGATCTAACCAGACTCTCATTGCATAACGCCGTTCACCACCGATAATGACAGAACCGACACCTGCCAATCTTTGTATTTTTTCTTTAAGAATTCTATCTGCAACATCGCTAAGTTCAAGTCCGGAATGATTTTTACTTGAAAGTGCTAGCCACATTATTGCCTGTGCATTTGCATCAACTTTAGAGATAACAGGATCATCAATTTCCCTTGGAAGCGTACCCCTGATTCGGGATACCCTGTCACGAACATCATTGGCGGCTTCATCAACATTCCGGCTCAGTTCAAATTCAATTGTAATTACTGAACCTTCTTCACGGCTTGATGAAGTAATAGTCTTTACTCCTTCAAGCGTAGCAAACTGTTCTTCAAGGATATTTGTTATTTCAGTTTCTACAACACTAGGACTTGCCCCCCTGTATAAACTTACGACAGAAATTATCGGAGGATCAACATCCGGATATTCCCGAACCGGCAGCAGGAAAAACGCAATTATACCAAACAGTAAAATTGCGAGGCTCATTACTGTTGCAAGCACAGGCCTGTTTATGGAAATATTACTTAGTTTCATTTTAATTCCTTTCGTTAAGAAAGTGAAAAGCTTAAAGCCATTCAATTTTCTTCTACAAAAATTATTTACTGCTTAATTGCTTTGCTGAATTAATTGGCATTATCTTAGCTCCCTCAAATAATTTCTGGTGACCGGCTTTAACTACCTGCATCCCGTTTTCCAAACCACTCAATATTTCTACTACATCTGCTAACTGAAGACCTAATTCAACCGCTACTTTGGTAACAGATCCATCAGGTTTAACTACGTAGACAAATGACTGACCTCCATTTGCAAAAACAGCTTCATTTGGAATTGTAACCGCATTGTCGTGTTCGCTTAATACTGCGGAAACATTTGCAGACATTCCGGGAAGAAACTTCTGACCAGGGTTGGGAACGCGTGCAATAATTTTCGCATTCCTTGTAAGTTCATTAAGCACAGGTTCAATTACAATTATTTTTCCTTGTACCGAATGGTCCTTGTAAACCGGTGTTGATACTTTAACAACCGCACCGCGGTTTAACTGAGAAAGTAAACGTTCAGGAGCAGAAAAATTTATTCTGATCTCATTTATATTAGCAAGTTCTGTAATTGGCTGACCGGTTCTTACAAATGTACCCACACTAACTTTACGGGCGCCGATAATACCATCAAACGGAGCTGTAATTCTTGTTTTGGAAAACCTGGCTTTTGCAAGGGCAAGATTAGCTTCAGCAACATGTAAAGAAGCGATCGCGTCATCCAAATCCTGCTGTGTACCTGCTTTCTGTTCTACAATGTTTTTTACTCTTTCGAAATTTGATTTGCTTTGTTCAAACAGTGCTTCACTCCTTTTTACTTCTGCCGCAAGTTGTAAGTCATCAATCTGTGCAACAAGATCTCCTTTCCTAATAAAGCTTCCTTCTTCAAACGGAAGCTTAGTTACGGCACCATCAATTTCCGAAACAACAGAAATAGATTCTAATGCTTCAATTGATCCCACTGCTTCAAATTGATCTGCAACCTTCTGCACTTTAATGTCTGCCACTTCTACCGGCATAGGAGGCATAGAGAAGCCTCCGGCTGACTGCTGCTGCTTTGAACAGCTGACCAGCAGAAATGAGGTGAGCAGGGTGCTTATAAATAATAACAGCTTTGGCATTGCGTTGTAAACCGAACTAATTTTATTTTTTGTACGTATCATATTTATTCCTTTCAAATTAATTTCTGCCGGTATATTTTCCGGATGTAAGCTGCTTGAGCAGGGCAGCTGCTTTTGCAGTTCTAACCAATGCTTCAGAGTAACGCTGCTGGGCAGTTGCAAAATCAGCTCCAAGTCTTACAAGTTCAAATGCAGTTGACTTTCCATTATGGAATTCAATCATACCAATTCGTACTTGTTCCTGAGCTGCCTTAACTCCTTCCAATGCAGCATCAATTCTTTTTTTGCCATGAGATAATTCCCGCCAGGCTGATCGTACCTGTTCCTCAAGGCTGCGTGATAATTCAATATAAATCTGCTGGGCATTAATACCTTCGGCTTCAAGTCTTTCTTTCTCGGCAGAGTTACTGCGGAAACCAACTGGTAAAGTAAGTTCTACACCAATACTCCAGTTTGGGAATTCACGTTTAGTAAGTTGTGTAATAGCATCTCCAAAACTTCCGCTGCGTGTTGTACGAAAAGTCTGATCACCAAAAACAACATCCTGAGGTGTACCTGTTAATCCGTTTCCACCCAAAGAGCCGAATAAATCTAAACTCGGAAGCACTTTCCATTTAGCTGAGCTGACCTGGATATTTATTGATTCAACATTTTTCTTTGCAGCCTGCAAATCAAGATTGCTATTCAATGTATAATCAACAAGTAAGTCTGCGTTTTCTACATAATAATCTGACGAAGGTTCATCTGTTGGAATAAAACGGGTTGTTCCTCCTCCGGGTTTTTTACCTATTAACGCTGCAAACTGATCTGATTGTTTATCAAGTTGTTCTTCACTATCAAGCAATAATAATTCCTGCTGAGCTAAAAATGTTTTAGCATTTGCAACCTGGTTTGGTCCAACTAATCCAGATTTTGATCTAAGTTCCGCTTCCTGCAATAACGCTTTTGCTTCGTCTCTTGTAAGTTCCTGTACTGCATAATTTCTTTCGAGCGCATACAAATCCCAGTAAACCCGTTCCACTGATGTATTTATGGCAAGCATTTGCTGGTTGTAAAAATATTTTTTCCCTTCAAGCAGGTTTTCAGCCATCGAAAGTCTTTCCCTTGCAGTAGCAGAAAATCCTTCAAGTAACGGCTGACGAAAACTAATAGCTCCATAGGTATCATACTCAGGATTTAAAAATGCGAAAGTAGAATTCGTATTCAGCTTTGAAGCATTCATTGAAAGCTCTAACTGGGTACCAATAGGAAGGTTTAACCTTAAACCGGTTTTATAATCTGTTTGTTGTGTGGACAAGGTATTAGCGCCGGCAAAAAAGGATGCGGCAGGCATCTTCTGATCAACATAATTGTAAGAGAAAAAGAATTCGGGATCGAAAAAACCGGATTCTCTGCGAACTGTTGCAACAGCTGCTAAGTATTGCGCTTCGGCCGCTTCAACTGAAGTGGCATTTTCCAATGCTGATTGTTTCGCATCTGCAAGAGAAAGTTTTGTACCCTTATGCGAAAGTAAAATTTTCTGAAGAGCGCTATCTGGGTTAACAGAAGCTTGCGCTAAAATTCCTTGTGAATTAAAAATTAAAAATAGAATAAAAGAACTAATTAGTTCCCTATACATCATTCCTCCTTTAAATGAATTATCCAGCCCGGATAAAAATTTGAATAGAACTAAAACGAAATGACCAAATGTCAATAATCCCTTAAATATTTTATGCCCTCTCAAAAAATAATAATTGGAATAAATTGAAACGGATCAAAATCTTATTACAACTTCCAGCTTGTATTAATAAATCAACACACTCTAATTTTTTGTAGTTCCAAATAAATATTCTTCTATATTATTTTTAGGTTGCTAAATGGCTGAAGAAACAGTCTGTTTATATAAAGATAAAATTTTTATAGAAACATGAAATAGCAAGGCATAATTATTTTTTTTCGAACGAATTTGTTTGCCGAATTAAAATTTATTTTATTTTCATATCGAAATTCGAAATCATTAATTTTATCCAAGAATACCAAAAGGAATACAATGAGAAGTGTATTATTAACCGGAATAAAAAAGTTTGAAATTAAAAATATTCCGTTACCTGAAATCAAAGAAGAGAATGAAGTATTAATTAGAATTAAAACAGTTGGAATCTGCGGTTCGGATATACATTATTATACAGCGGGAAGAATTGGTTCGCAGGTAGTTGATTATCCTTTTACAATAGGACATGAGGCCGCCGGCATTGTTGAAAAAGTCGGGAAGAGTGTAACTAAAGTAAAAGAAGGACAAAGAGTTGCAATTGATCCGGCTGTATCCTGTGGGGTTTGTGATCAATGTAAAGCCGGAAGGGAAAATACCTGTCGTAAGTTATTGTTCTTAGGCTGCCCTAAACAGCTTAGCGGTTGCTTATGCGAGTACATTGTTATGAAAGAAAACAGTTGTTTCCCGATAAGTGATTCGATGACTTACGAACAGGCAACATTATCTGAGCCTTTAGCTATCGGAGTTTATGCAGTTGAAAGAGGAATGCTTAAAGATAAAATGAATGCAGCAATTCTCGGCGCTGGCCCGATTGGTATGTCTGTTTTACTTGTACTACGCACTATGAATATTGGCAATGTTTATGTAACTGACAAATTAAATTATCGCTTAGGCTTTTCAAAAAAATTAAATCCAGCCTGGGTGGGAAATCCTGATCAGATGGACGTTGTGCAAGAAATATCAGACCATGATCCACTTTTAATGGATGTAGTTTTTGAATGCAGCGGTGACCCAAATGCAATTAAGCAGGGAATAGAATTGTTAAAACCGGGAGGCAACCTTGTTATTGTCGGCATACCTGAGGTGGATGAAATATCATTCCCAATTCACGAACTAAGAAGGAAAGAAATCACAATAATTAATGTAAGAAGGCAGGCCCATTGTACTCAAAAAGCTATTGATCTTTTACAAAGCGGAAAAATTAATATGGATTTTATGGCGACGCACAGTTTTACAATGAATGAAATAGAAAAAGCATTTGAACTAGTTTCCGGGTATAAAGATAATGTTATGAAAGCGTTCATTATTATTGAATAGATTATATTTTTTAGAGAAGTAAAGATAAAACAAAATTAATGAACATAAAGCATTCAATTCGTGCTAGTTTTACTTCCCCTGATACCGGAATATTCTGAAACGGGTTTTTGCAAAACATAATTACTAACCTCATCAGCGCTTTTCAAATTCTTTCCTGTATCGATAACACTTTCTAACAATCCGGTAGTATTCCTTGAATGATCAATTGATTCACCTGATATGTCATCATCAGAAGATGAATCAACCGGCTTTGAAAGTGAGGTAACTGAAAATGTAATGCTGTCAATTTCGGAAAGTTGAAATTTAAGCGTGGACTGATCTGTTTTATATATCGTCAGAGACTGAGTATACGCTATGTTTGACAGAACAACAATAAGTATTGAAATAAATATATTTTTCATGATCCATTTTCCCGGGTAAATTTATTTTACGAATAACATTTTCTTAGCGAGCACTGTGTTCTGATACTTAACGCGGTAAATATATAATCCGCTTGCAACAGGTTGCCCGGCGTTATTTTTACTATCCCATACAACCGTGTAAGAACCTGGTGAATTATGTGCACTTTCAAACAACCTAACCAATTGTCCATCGATGCTGAAAATTTTAATCTCAACATCACCTTCGGTTGGAATCTGGTATTCAATTGTTGTAGTTGGGTTAAAGGGATTCGGATAATTCTGTAAAAGGTTAAAAGTTTTAATTACAGTTTTTATTTCCTCCTGCCCGGCAGCGCTTGATATATCCGTGAAAGTGATCTTCTTTATTTCCTGTACCGGAATTGTGGTTGCAACTCCGTTTGACCATATTTTCATGTTATAAGTCTGGGAGTACATAGTGCCGATGCACAAAAAGAATAGAACAACTATTCTTCTCATAATAAATCCTTTATAAGTGTTGATGTTGATAAAAAATTTCTGTTCATAATTTCCCTTATGATATTATTTTAATCTTCTTACAAAAATCAGAAAGAGACACTGGTTACTTTACCTGAAACAGTAAAGCTCTTCTTCAGTGTACCTCCTGAATATGTACCTCCGACATACAATCCATTTGAATAAGTGCCGGTTGTAGTTCCGCCGGTATAAATGTAATAAGTTGAACCGCTCTTCAATTCAGGTGATGAAAAAACTACGTAATAAACATTCCTTATAGTCTTGTAGATTACAAGGTTATTGCCACTTGCATCTTGGATACAAAACAATGTAGATGAATTTAAGGATGAATTGGTTGTAACTTTTAGTGCGTATTGAGTTGAACTGGTACTTGTTGCCTGAATCATATTACCGGAATTAGGTCCCGTCACAAATAATAATCCACCTGATATAACGAACGTTCCGTTATAATCCGTCCCAACTTCGGGTTGAGATTGAGGTCCATGTACAACGACTGTTCCGGAAGTCATTACTATGTTACCGTTACTATCCAAACCGTCACCTTTAGTTACATTTATTTCAATATTGCCACCATTAAGGTAAAGGTAACTTCCATCATTAAATTCACCGCCATTTCCTTTAGTTGCATTAAAGCCATCATCAGATGCTGCAATACTTAAAACTCCATTGTTTACCTTAATAAGCGGGGCTTCAATTCCTTCAACAGATTTTGTAATTGAAGTAGTACCGTTGTTTAATATTACAGCAGTACTGGATTTAATTCCGTCATCAGCAGAAGAGATTGTTACCTTGCCGCTATTTATTGTTACTGCTCCATTGCAGCTAATTGCTTTTGCTTCGGCAGTGTTAGTATTCATACCAGAACCGGAAATTGTAATTTTTGCACCTGTGGTTGTGATATTTATTTCTGGTGATTCGGTTGAATCTCCAAATGTTAAAGAGCCGTCAGCAGTTATTCCTTTTCCGGCAGAACCTGAACTTGAAGTTGTTATATTACCACCAAGAATAACTATATTTCCATTGGCAGTTATGCAGGTTGCATTATAAGCGTCTGATATATTACTCGAATTTTTATATGTTGCTCCTGCTCCGGAAGTTGCTATCTTAACGATTCCACCAGTGATAATAACATTACTGTCGGCAGATATTCCTTTGCCACCTTTGCCGCTACTTGTAATTGTTATTTCGCCTCCGTTAATAAATATTGAACTGTCACTCTTGATTGCAGTACAATATGACGGATTATAACCTGAACCGTAAGTTTCAAGTACTGCATTACCCGTAGTATTTATTGTTATGCTTCCGCCGCTTAGTATCATATCCATACCGGATTTCAATCCTTTTGACTGATCACCGCTCAGTGTCATATTTAACGTGCCATTTGAAATTGTAATAGTACTATCGCAGGAAATTCCATCAGTGTTTGAAACAGAATTTATCGTAGTTATTTCACCACCTGAAATATCCACATATCCTTCACCGCCATCAATCGCATCTCCGTTTGATGTTATGTTAAGTGAACCGTTTGTAATAACTATTCCATCATTTGCATTCAGGCCATCCTTTGCTGCACTTGTGACAATAATATTACCTCCGTCTATCTGTATTAAATCATCACTACAAATAGCATGTTGTAAAGAACCTTTGCCGTTTACAGTTAATGCCCCATTACCGCTGAATATGAGTGATCCCTCACAGAAGAACGCAGCATCCTGCTCTTCAACGGTAACAGAATCAATTACTAAGCTATCTGCATATGAACTTCCGTCGGTCAAAATATTATTTGTGCCATCTGCAAGAACTACGGAAATCTTCTTACCTGCCTGAATATTTATTGCCGGGCCGGTAGTATTTGTAATGTTTATTCCGCCAAGTAAAAGGTTAAATTTCTTTTCACTGTAAACTTTAAATGAACCATCTGCTGTTGTTCCTGCAAGTTTATATGTAACATTCTTAGCATCCTCACCGGCTTTTATTGTTACGGAAGCACCATTAACATTTACTGAAACTCCTTCGTAAGCAAATGGATTCATTACTGATACATCTGAGTCGTTGTAGTTTATTAAAACGGTATCGGAATTCTCGTCAAATGAAATGCTGTCAATTTCTGATAAGGAATATTGAACGGTAGTATCTCCAACACTTAGATAAATTAAGGCGCCATCATGGCTGAAATAAAAGCTATCAATTGCTGATAGAGAAGCACCCAATGTAATGTTATCAGATTTGTGAATGTAAATTTTTTCCTGGCTTAGCAATGTTGTATTTAATGCCAGCCACAAAAGTATTATAAGTTGCTTTTTCATAGTATCGTTTAACTACCAGGTATTGTTAATGGGCAAAATTTGTTTTTGTATTTATTTATTTGTCCGGATTCCTATTGAGCAAACCGACTTTGTTATTAGATAACCGTCTCAATTCAGTTTAATAATAGCATAAGAATTCTTTCAGTACATATCGCCTTTCCCTTCAATTTGAAGTGAAAATCAATGACAGGATAAGGAAACATTTAATTATTAAACGGTTTTTTGATTAGACAAATAAAACATTTTTTTATTCCAACCTAACGGAAGAGAATGACCTGAAAATGTAAATTGTGAGTAGCTTGTATTTTCAAATCTTAAAAATCTTTGGTCTTAAGAAAAATTTTTCTTGCATTAATAATATTAATATGATATCATTACGATAGCAATAAATTGGAGTTATAAAATGGAAACGATTTCCGAAAAAAACGCAAGAAAACTTAGCGGCTATTTAATGCTTTTTATTGTTCTCCTGATCCTTTTGGTTGACATCTTTCTGATTTATACCGGTGCAGCAAACGATGATGCTTCATTACTTTGGTTAATTATACCCTTGTTCATTATTGATTTCTTTCTGATGATCGGGTTGTTTATCGTTCATCCAAATGATTCTCGTGTACTCATTCTTTTTGGTAAGTATATAGGAACAGTTCGTGATTCCGGTTTTCACTGGGCAAATCCTTTTGCTGTTAAAAAACTTGTCTCCTTAAGAATTAGAAACTTTAACAGTGAAAAGATAAAAGTAAACGATCTTCATGGTAACCCTATTGAGATTGCTGCCGTTATTGTTTGGAGAGTTGTAGATTCTGCAAGAGCAATTTTTGATGTGCAAAATTATGAGCAGTTTGTTGCAATACAAAGTGAGACTGCAATTCGGGGTTTAGCTTCAGAATATGCTTATGATACATCAGAAGAGGATAAAGCATCATTACGCGGAAATCCGCAGGAAATTTCAGAGGATCTAAAGAAACAGGTTCAATCCAGGTTGCAGGTAGCGGGACTTGAAATAATAGAATCAAGAATCAGTCATCTTGCGTATGCCCCGGAAATTGCGCAGGCGATGTTAAGAAGGCAGCAGGCACAGGCTGTTGTTGCTGCACGGCAAAAAATAGTTGAAGGTGCTGTTGGCATGGTTGATATGGCTCTTAAATCCTTAAGTGAACAACACATTGTTCAGCTTGATGAAGAAAAGAAAGCGACAATGGTAAATAATCTATTAGTTGCACTGGTATCCGAGGTTTCTGCACAACCGGTTATTAATGCAGGTACCTTATATTAATTAAACTTAACTTTAATCAAAGTTACGGGAAGTTATATGAATCTTTCTGAAATGACAGGTAAAGTAATTGAATTCAAACAAAATTCATTTTTAAAACGTTATTATGAACTCAGGTATGAGAATAATGTTTTAGGTACAATTCAGATTACCGGTTTCTTTGGTCAACGTGTGCTAGTTAACCTTGATGGTAAGAACTGGGAAATTTATAAACCAAGTTTCTGGAAATCCGAAACGGCTGTGCGTCCCCTTGGTTATGAGATGCCGATTGCTAAGTTTATAAGAAAAGGATTTGGTAAAACCGGTATAATAAATTTGGAAAGAGGACAAAGTTTAAAAGTTGTTTTTCCCGCATTTAAACCAAGGATTGAAATTCAAACAGAAGACGGTTTGGTAATAGCCTCGCTAAAGTTTAAAGTCGGTTTTGTGGAAAAGGCAGAAATACATTTAGAACACAATTCAACTTTACTTGATGAAAATCCCTGGATAATTCCCCTTGTTCTTTTTGTTGCAATTGAAAACAGGCATAGCACAATTGCGGCAACATCATGAAAGAAAGTTAATATGGCAGAAAAGAAAAAATTCCTGTTAAGAATAGATGAGAATATTTATGCCGCCCTTGAAAAATGGGCGGCTGACGATTTGAGAAGTATAAATTCCCAGATTGAATTTTTACTAAAAGATATGCTGCGCAAAGCCGGCAGAACAATAGATAAAACCCAGGATACATCTAAAACTGACGACAGTAATTCTTAAACAACTTAAATTGTTCTCAACAATTCCTTCCTTAGTTTAACTCCAACAAGTAAATTTTATCAGTTAATATTCTACGGATTTCCAGCCTTAAAAAGATTTTTATTAAAAAATTTTTCGTCTTGTGCTTTTGACGGAAAAAATTACTAATTTCCAACCGTACTTTCCGGCGGTCATAAATTCATATATAAAAAAAATCGTTCTATTGTGTTCCTGATTGTTTTCTTTTTATAATGATTATCAATAGGAAACTTTATGAAAAATAGAATTACTTTTTTCCTGCCATTGCTTTTTATAATCTTTCTTCTAAGCGGTTGTTCTGTTACTTTATTTGATGAGGCATTAAATGACTCGGACAATGGGAATTACAATCAAGCAATTGTAAAATTTGAAGAAGCTCTGATTGCTGAACCTCAGAATCCTGATATCCATAGAGAACTTGGAATTGCATTTTATAAATCGAAAGATTTTGCAAATGCGATTTCATCATTGAATAATGCCCTGCAGTTAAACAGCAATGACGGTACTTCAATTTTCTATTTAGGTTTATCATATGAGTCTGTACCGGATTATGATAATGCGCTTAAGTATTATAAGAATTATATCAATGGCGGTTACTCAAGCGGTAATACGGTTGAAATAATTGAAGGCAGAATACAATGGATTGCAAATAAAAAAATTGAAGAAGATGTTAAAAGAGCTTTAAAGGTTGAAAACGAAATTAAAGCTGACACAATCCGATCAAATTCATTGGCGGTTTTGTATTTCCAGAATATTGGAAATAACAAAGCGCTGGATCCTCTTCAGAAAGGTTTAACAGAAATGTTAATTACCGATCTGTCCAAGGTAAAAGACCTTCGCGTTGTTGAAAGAGTTAAGCTTCAGAAATTGTTGGATGAAATTGGACTTGGGCAAAGCGGTTTGGTTGCAGAAAATACGGCACCACGAGTTGGAAAGATTTTTGGGGTTAACAAATTAGTTAAAGGTACCTTCCTTGATATTGATTCAACAAATTTCAGGATGGGTGTGGGAATGATCGGAACAACATCCGGCAGTTATCAGGATCTTACAAATGTCTCAGGTTCACTTGAAGATTTATTCAAACTGGAAAAGGAACTTACTTTTAGTGTAATTGATGAAATGGGAATTAAGCTGACAGACGAGGAACGTGAATCTATTCAGGTAATTCCGACAGAATCTTATCTTGCATTTGTTGCTTACAGTAAAGGCCTTGATCTTGAAGACCAGGGACGATACAACGAGGCAGCAGAGCAATACAGAGAGGCTTTCTCAATCGATCCGTTTTTTAATGCTGCCGAACAGAAATATCAGCAGGTGGAAATAATTGACCAGGCGCAGGATGTCAGCAGTGTGGAAGAGCAAATTCAAAGTACTGATGACCAATATACTCAGTCAACCATGGACAGATTAATTGAAAGTAATTATCAGCTAACCGGTGAAACTGTTACCGGAAGAGACGATCATAATCCAACAACCAGTTCCGACTTCGGTCGTGGTGTTAGGGTGGATATTGAAATTGTTATTCCGCGAAGATAAAAAAATGTCTTAGACAAAATGGAGTTTGAAATGAAATTATTATCATTAAAAATTGTTTTGTTAATGGCGCTTCTGCCGGTAATTATTCTGGGACAAATTTCCAAAAGCAGTTTTTACAGGAGCGCTGATATTAAATCCGGGTTCAGCTATCAGAGCTGGTCAACCGAAAATGATCAGACAATTTCTGAGATGGTTATTCCGCTAAATTTAATTGTGCCCGTAAGTAAAAGTATTTCTTTTACAGCAAGTACAAATTCTGCTTTTGCTGATCTTAATACTGCTTCAACAAAGCTAAATGGATTAACCGATACAAGAATTTCCGGCTCATTCATTACAATGGAAGATAAACTTTTAATTACTGCCGGAGTTTTTCTTCCCACAGGAAAAACCAAATTAGAAAAAGATCAGGCATCAGTTGCCTCCGCTTTGGCTCTTTATCCATTGAATTTCCGTGTACCGAGTTTTGGCCAGGGTTTAATGGCAAACTTGAATGCTGTAATGGCGTTCGAGACTAAGGATTTTATTATTGGCGGCGGACTTGGTTTTGTTTACAAAAATGGATTTAAACCTTATGAAAATTTTGATGCTGTTTATAAACCGGGAATGGAATTTTCAATTAATGCCGGCGGAGAATCCAACTGGAGCCGCAAATTTAAACTTACTCTTGACGTTACTTATACCTTGTACGGAAAGGATACTTATGACGAAACAGAGGTATTTAAATCCGGTAATAAATTAATTGCTGACATACGTGCACTATTTAAATTCCGCGGATTGGATCTGTTAGTTTTTGCAAGAGAAAGGACAAAAGGACGAAACGACAGGGGACTTGGTAATCTTTCAACTGAAGAAAAAAACAGCAATGGCAACCAAATAGATTTTGGAAGTATGGCTTATATTCCTTTGAGCAAGAGTGTTAATTGGAAACTCCTTGCCGATTTTAAATATTATTCTAAAAATGAATATGAAAATAACGGCGCTAAAATATTTGGCGGAGGTACCGGTTTCAATTTTAAACTATCAGATAATTTCAGCTTTGATATAATGGGCAAATATTCAACCGGTACGCTTGACAATCAAAGCACTTCACTTGGAATTACAGGAATCGAGTTCGGCGGAAATATTGTAATAACTTTATAAATTTTTTTCCGGAAAAAATTTAACCAGGAGTTTTTTATGACTAATATTTACAAACTACCAATAGTTTTATTAGTCCTTATTGTTTGCAATTTCTTTCTTTCCTGTGAACACAATGTAACTGAACCTGCGGGACAAAAAACAAAAGTCCAGTTTACGTTTCAGAAAACTAACCATAATTTTTATGGTAAAGGTTGGTGGAGAGGAGAACACTCTAGTGAAAGAAGTAAGAATATCTCATTCACTACTAAGGAAACTTTATCAAAAACTAATGAACAGATTGATGAGGTAAAAGTACTTTGCCTTGATATGACTCAATGGTACGATGTTGATGAATTTATCAAAGCCTGGAATGCAACCGAACAGTATTCTTTGTTTGATACCACGTTGTGGGATGATTCAAGAGATGACTGGGAAAATATTTCACTTACATTAAAAAGTTATACCGGTGATTATTACCAGGTTGTAGGTGAATTGAATCTTTCAATTATAGATTCTATTGCAAAAGGGACTATTAATCTTAATCCTGGTTTGAATTACTTTTTATACTGCTTTCGTTCAGGCGGAACAACAGTTTATATAAATGAAACCGATGCTGAAATAGTTGAAGGAGAGGATAATGTTGTAAGGCTTGACTCCTCTGCAGTAGATTTTGCTCCTGAGGTTCCAGGTTCTCCTTATCCTGTAGATGGTGCGACAGGCGTCTCAACCTCTGTTACATTAAATTGGGAATGTTACGATGCAGAGAGTGATACTTTAACCTATTATATATATTTTGGTACTGAATCTGACCCGCCATATTATTCTATGACCAACGAAAATTCTTATATTCTTTCAGGATTATCTGCCGGAACAACCTATCACTGGAAAATTGAAGCTTACGATGCAGATTATAATTCTTCAGAAGGACCTGTCTGGTCATTTACAACAGGTGGAAGTTCAAGTATTCCAGCTGCACCAACATTATATATGCCTGCAGACAGGGCAACCGATCAACCTACTTCACTTTCATTAGAATGGAATTCAAGCAGCCTTGCCACAAGTTACAATTTACAGGTATCAGCCAACAATTCATTTTCAAGTTATATATACAATCAGAATGTCGGCAGTTCGACATACTATCAGCTAACCGGTTTATCGAATAATACAACTTATTACTGGCGTGTTAATGCATCCAATAGTTATGGTACCTCCGGATGGTCAAATGTCTGGTCCTTTACTACCGGCAGCGCTTCAACCAATGGATGGATAACCCAAACTAGTCCAACTTCAGATAATCTGTATTCTGTCTATTTCCCAGGTACCTCAACCGGTTTTGCCGTTGGCAGTTACGGAACAATTATTAATACAACTAACGGAGGTACAAACTGGACTTTACAAACAAGCGGAACAAGTAATACTTTATTAGGAGTGTACTTTGTTTCTTTAACTACCGGATGGGCTGTTGGCTATAATGGTACGATTGTAAAAACTACAAATGGTGGTTCCAGTTGGGTAACTCAATCAAGTGGAATTACAGATGATTTATATGCAGTCTGCTTTACCTCATCCACTATAGGTTATGTTGGCGGCTACGGAGGAGTAATATTAAAAACCTCTGATGGCGGTTCTACCTGGAACATTCAATCGAGTCCAACTACATCTGACCTGTGGTCTATGTATTTTACTTCATCCACAACCGGATGGGCAGTAGGACAATATGGTACAATAATAAAAACAACAAACAGCGGTTCAACCTGGTCTATTCAGAATAGTAATACAAGTACTTTATTAAATAGTATTTGTTTTAATTCTTCTGCATCCGGTATTGCTGTGGGTTCTAATGGAATAATTGTTCAAACAAACGATGGTGGAAATAACTGGTCGTTACAAACAAGTACTATCTCATCCTCGATATACTGGATCCATTTCTATCCGTCATCTTCAACAGGTTGGGCGGTTGGTAGTGATGGATTGATTCTTAAAACTACAAACGGAGGATCAAACTGGGCGACACAAGATTCTCCCACTTCAAACAGTCTCTTTTCCGTTTGTGCTGCGTCAACTAATGTTTGTTATGCAGTAGGCAGCAGCGGAACAATTATCTATACTTCTTCAGGGGGAAATTAAAAATTATAAGCAATAAGAAAATTCAACAAAGAATAGAATAATTATGAAAACAAAAATATTTTTTATCATACTTCTTGCGGTTTCAATCTGCGTAAAGATAAAGGCAGATGATGAAGTAAAGAAAAAAATTACTATTGCTGTTCTTTACTTTGATAACAACAGCGTTATCGATAAGGAAAAACTTGACCCGCTTGGTAAAGGCATTGCACAAATGCTAATTACAGAAGTAACAAAGCAGAGCGCTTTTAAAGTTGTTGAAAGAGAAAGACTCAATGATCTTCTTAAGGAACAACAACTATCATTAAGCGGCGCGGTTGAACAATCAACTATTCAGAAAGTTGGAAAACTGCTTGGGGCACAGACATTGTTATTTGGAAGCTACGTTAATTTTTATGGCGGAGAGATGCGTCTTGATATGCGCATTGTAGAAACCGAGACGGGTCTTACACTAAAAGCCGAAGAAGAAACCGGTGATGTTGAAGACCTTTTTGATATGATAAAAAATCTTTCCGATAAAGTTGCTGATTATTATGATATAGAACTTTCCAAAGATGAAACTGCCACGTTAGTTGAAAATGAAGGCAAGTTGAATGTAGAGGCATCGTTGTCATTTTCAAAAGGAATAGCGCTCGAAGAACAGGCAAGGCAATTGCTTAAAAACGGAGACAGGTTTAATTCAATTAAGTTATACAAAGACGCAATTTCTATGTATGAATCTGCTTTAAGTACTACTCCGGGTTTTTCTGAAGCTGCCGAAAGAATTCATAACTTAAATCTGGCAATGGTTAGCGTTGATATTAAAGACAATAAGCCAACAGGTGAAAAACCACCTTCACTTTCAATTCTTGAACCAGAAATAATGAGCGGAAAAGATGTTGTATTTAAAGAAAATAAAATGACAGTTCGCGGTAAAGCTGTTCCAGCCGGTGGATTTAATGATATTACAGTAAATGGTCAGAAAGTAAATTTCATTTCTGATAATGAGTTCTTCCTTAACCTTGATTTGCAGGAAGGAATAAATGATGTTCAGATAAGGTCGGTTGATAAGAATGATAAAAGCGAGACAATATCTTTCAAGGTAAATCATCAAAAGGAAATTGTTGCCCCGATAATTACTTTGCTTGAACCCAGGCTTACACGCGGAATTAAAGTTGTAAGCAAAAGTGATGTGATAAAAGTAAGAGGAATAGCAATTGACGATAACGGTATAAGCCAGGTACTTGTTAATGGTAAACCGGTTAATGTTTCTCCTAATGGAGATTTTTCTTCAGAAGTATTTTTAAAACAGGGTGCGAATGATATTATAATCAAAGCAATGGATTTAATGAATAACACATCCGAAGAAAAATTTGTATTTCAAAAAGGTGAAAAACAGGAAGATGTTATTGATGCGACAGGAAAAAGGAATGCGCTTGTAATCGGCAACAGCAATTATAAATCTGCCCCGTTAAGAAATCCCGTTAATGATGCAAACGCAATTTCACAAACATTAAAGCAAACCGGTTTTGATGTTACCTTAGCGCTGGATGTTAAGACACAAAATGATCTTAAAAAAATTATCCGGGAGTTTGGAAAGAAACTCCGCAACGGTGAAGTTGGATTGTTTTATTATTCCGGTCACGGTTTGCAGGTAAAAGGAATTAATTATCTTGTGCCGGTTGAAGCAGAAATTGCTAAAGAAGAAGACGTTGAATTTGAAGGTGTTGATGTTAATATGGTACTGGCCGAAATGGAATTCGCCAAGAATAAATTGAACATTGTTATTCTAGATGCATGCCGCAATAATCCTTTTGCACGAAGTTTCCGCTCTGCTGCAAATGGTCTTGTTCAGTTAAATGCTCCTGTAGGAACATTGATTGCCTACTCAACTGCACCAGGTTCAGTTGCGTCTGATGGAGCAGGCAGCAACGGTTTATGGACAGAAGAATTTCTTAATGCTGTAAAAGTACCGGGCTCAAAGATAGAAGATGTTTTTAAACATGTCAGATCGAACGTAAGAAAGAAATCCAATAATGAACAAATTCCCTGGGAATCCTCTTCGATTGAAGGAGATTTTTATTTTATACAATAGCTGCGGAGTAAGTCATTAAAACCTTGTTAAAGCGGATTCTTCATTTTGATGTTATTGCCGTCTGCATAAACATTTTCCTGTTTATATGGATAGTATCAATTATTAAGATTGATCTTGGATTTCTTGACCCGGTTGGCAAAGCATTATCCGATTTTGACGTCTATGATATTTATTTCTCAAAACTCCGTGAGGAACCAAACGCAGATACTAATATCGTGCTTGTAAATATCGGCAACCTTGGGCGTGCGGAAATCGGGCACCAGATAAATGTTATCAATAGATATTCTCCAAAAGTGATAGGGCTGGACGCACTCTTCTTTACAGAAAAAGATTCTCAAAGTGATTCTGTCCTAGCTGATGCTTTTTCCAAAGTTGAAAATATGGTGCTTGTAAGCAAGCTGGATTATTACAACGATTCAAATGACTCATATGATTCACTTATCACTTCGATAAACAAATTCAGCATTCATACAAAAAACGGATTCGCTAACCTTCCTGACGATGCAACAGGCAGCTTCAGAACAATTAGAAATTTTAAACCATCTGCCGTTTGCAGTGGTAAGCAGGTTAATTCTTTTGCCGTAAACGTTGCAGGCATTTATAGCAAAGATGCTGCTGATGAATTCATTAAAAGAGAGAATGAATACGAGATGATTAACTACAGGGGGAACTATAACAAATTCTATTATATCGATGCACCTGACCTGTTTGATGAAACGCGCAGCTTCAGTTTTATAAAAAATAAAATTGTTCTGATGGGTTATATGGGTACAGACCTTAGCACCCAAACTGTTGATGATGCTTTCTTTACTCCTTTAAATGAAAAGTATGCGGGCAGGTCTTTCCCGGATATGTACGGGATTGTAATCCATGCAAATATTGTATCAATGTTATTATACAGAAATTACATCGGGCAGCTGCCTTATATCTTCAGTATTATCTTCGCAATTATTCTCTGCTATATAAATGCAGTTATTCTTGTCTATATGAAAAAGCATCACGATAAATGGTACAATGGATTTAACAAAGCATTTATCTTTGTTCAGACTGTTGGAAATTTATTTCTCGGTGTCTGGCTTTTCAGCAGTTTTAATTACAGGATTAATCTTACGCTTGCGATTGCAGTAATTGTACTCGTCCCTTCATTTATTGATTTGTACTATAATTACCTGGAAACTCTTTATGCTAAAATTAAAAATTCGTTAAAAGGGAAAAAACATGAATAAGTTTATTGTAAAACTTGCAGCAATAATTTTTGTAAACCTGCTTATAACCACTGCAGGATTAGCACAGGAGAATTTATTTACAGTTATTGCACTTAAAGGGAAAGTAAGTGCTAAAGCTACAAATGCCGGCGACTGGAAGACTATAAACGTAGGAGATAAACTGTTTGCAGGCGATAAAGTAAAATTAGGTGCTAAAGAATATCTTGGTATTGCTCACACAAAAGGAAAAACTATGGAGTTGAAAACCGAGGGTATCTTTGACGTTAACGAGCTGGCAGCTAAGATAAAGAAAGAAAGCGGCACTCTTACTAAAAATTTTACAAAGTACCTTGTAAGTGAAATGGTTGTAAGCGGCAATAAAAGTAAAAACATGACAATGCTTGGAGCAGTTGTCAGAAGTCTTGCAAATAATATTAAGTTAACTGTAACCCTGAATAACAATCTTCTTAATCCCGTTCTTAATGCATCCTGGACGAGCCTTGGTGAAGGGAAGCGTTATGTCTTCAGATTAATTAACCCGAGTAATAAAACAGTTTACATGGAAATTCTGAACGATACTTCTTTTACACTTGATATGAACTCATTCAATATACAAAAGGATATTCCGTACAAATGGTTTATACTTGGTGCAGATAATAGTACAATCGTTTCGGATACAGCTTCATTCAGTTACCTCTCTGATGTTAAATACAAACCTGTTGCAGATTCGCTTGAGCAGCTAAAATCGGATTTTGAAGATGAGGAAGCCTTGCTTAACCAACTGATCATAGCTTCTTTCTTTGAACAGCATAAACTTTATGATGAAGCTATTAAAGTCTACGAGAATATTCTTCAGCAGGCACCCGATATCCAAATGTTCAGGCAAAGATATATTGATTTCCTGGTTAACAATGGTTTTAGTGCAAGAGCAAAACAAATATTGGCGCAGGAGTAAGACAAAAATTTTTAAATCCGGCATTAATACCGGTGTAATAAAATAAATTGAGATGAACATGAAAACAACCATCAGCTTTTTATTGTTATTCTTCGTCGCTTCATCATTTGCACAGGAATATGGTATGGGCATGCTGCTTGATGAAGAATTATATAAAGACCGCCCAATGTCCGCTCCTTTAAAAAGAGGAGATTATGTTAACCTTCCAAAATCTGCTTCACTTAAGCTGTATACTCCAACACCGGGTTCGCAGGGAGTTTATGGAACATGTGCAGCGTGGTCAAGTGCTTATGCCGGCAGAACAATTCTTGAAGCGATGAAATACAACTGGACTAAAACACAGATCGACAGTAACAGGTTTTCTCCTTCATTCGTATATAACCAGGTAAGAAAACAGAAAGGTTGTATGGGCGGCATATCGTTAAATGATGCGCTTGATGTTCTGCGCAACCAGGGCGGTGTTATGCTTAAAGATTTTGCTTACGATTGCGGCAAGGAAGTAACTCCTGAAGATTTGCAGAACGCTTCACCTAACAGAATAATTGAGTACAGGGATATTGCCAACAAGCGGCAGGGAAATCAAACTGCATTTGTTAAGAAGAGCCTTTCCGAAAATAAACCTGTTATTATTGCAATGGATTGCCCTGGTTCGTTTACCTCTGCAGGCGAACTTTGGAAGCCAAAACAAACTGATTATAAAATATGGAACGAGGGACACGGCATTTGTGTAATTGGTTATGATGATGAAAAATTCGGCGGCGCATTTGAAGTCATAAACAGCTGGGGAACAGACTGGGGTAAAGGTGGATATTCGTGGATGAAATATTCTGATTTTGATTTCTTCTGCATTTATGCTTTTGAAATGATTGACAGAGCATTGATAAATCCTGCAGAACCAGATCTTTCCGGTTCACTATTATTTAAGGAAAGCTCCGGCGATGAAATGAAGGCAAAGTTTAACGGTAATTATTTTGAGATGGAGAAACCTTACACTTCAGGTACGTTATTCGAGCTGATGATCTCCAATAATGAGCCTGCTTATGTTTATGCATTCGGTTCCGATCTTACTTTTAAGACGACAAAGATTTTCCCGTTTACAGATAAGATGGTTGCCTATCTTCCTTACAAAAAAAATAATGTTGCCATTCCTGATGAGGACAGCTACAACATGCTCGATACAACAACCGGCACTTCCTATTTCTGTTTTCTTTATTCCAGGGATAAGCTGAACATTGATGATATTATGGCAAAAGTTGAAACCGGGCAGGGAACAATGTGGGAAAGATTAAATACAATTCTGGAAGGTTCCAGGGTTGACGAGGCAATGATAAATTACGCTTATGAAAACGGAATAACATTTAAAGCAAAAAGCCATGGCAAATCTGTTGTTCCTGTGCTGGTGGAAATAAAGCACGAGTAAACTACGTGATTGGAAATTGGGAATTAGGAAAATGAAATTGGGGGTTTGTTATCGGGAGTTGGATATTCATCATTTAAGCTTCAACTTGCATCCTTGCAACCTTGCATGCAACCTTGCAACCTTGATTGTAATTCAATGGCAACTCAATGGTAAAGCTATAGTAATTCGGTAGTCATTCTTTGTCATTAAGTTGTTAGTGAAAGATGCAAGCGCAGTCAAAGATAAAGATTGTTGGATATTTTTTGATTGGGAATTTTTATTTGAGATAAAAAAGTTAGTTGGAAATTAGAAGGATAATTATTAAGAGATAAAAATTCTTTGTGTTGAATAAGATAATTGCTTTCACTATTTTTTTTACGTTAAATAGGGTGTTAATATGCATACATATGATGATTTGTTAAGCAAGGCTCTTCTGTTAAATGATAAAGAACGGGCATTAATGGCTGAGAGATTGGTAAGCAGTCTTGATCCAGGTTATGATATTAATTCGGAAAAAGAATGGCAGGAAGAAATTGAACGCAGAATAAATGAAATAGATAAAGGCAAGGTTAAACTTTTATCATGGAATACAGTTAAGAAGCAATTAAGATGAAAATAAATTGAGGACTGTATTATTACATCCTGCTGCAAAAGAAGAACTTGTAGAAGCAATATCATTTTATAATTCTAAGATTGAAGGATTAGGCAGTTTATTATTGGATGAAATTGATTCAGGTATTGAAGCAATCCAGCGTAATCCTCGAACGTGGAAAAAATATACTCAACATTGCCGCCGGTATTTATTCAAGAAATTCCCTTATGCAATAATCTACAGGTTAAAGGATAACACCACTCAAATTGTAGCTTTTATGCATCAACATAGAAAACCTAATTACTGGAAGTCAAGATTAAATTAGGTATTTATTAATTCGTTCCATCTCAAAAAATATTATTATTTATATCCCGAGAGTTAATAGCTGACGAACAATTGATAATGAGTAGGCTTAGGCCTAGGCTATTCAAGTAATAAATTTAAATTACACTTTTAAAATTCTACCGGAAGGGTGTCTTTAATTTTAACGATAGATATCTTTTCTATGTCCAATTCTTAAGACAATTATATTATTTCCACTTATGTCAAATATTACTCTGTGGTCGCCTATTCTAAATCTGTATTCACCAATAACCGGGTCTGTCAATTTTTTTGCATGCTGATAGGGGCTGGAGGAATAATCCTTTAATTTTTCTTTAATAAGTGTTTTTGTACTTTCTTTTAGGTTTTGTTAATCTTTAATGGCATGATTTGTAAACAGGACTTCGAACATTAAAGAACATCCCCGAGTTTTTTAAAATTTCCACTTTTATAATCATCCCGTGCTTCTTTAACAGAATTTAAATAGTTACCACTTAATATTGCCTCACGATTTTCAAGTGCTTCCTCAACAGCTTCCTTTACCGTTTCAGAAATTAGTGTTTTTAATTCTTCAATTGTCAGTTCGCTTATTTTGCTGTTTAACTTTCCGGTCAGTTCCATTCTTTATATCTCCTGATTACAGTCTGGTGATAAAATATTAAATTAAAGTAAAAGATTACATTTTTAGAATGTAGTATCGAGATGAAAATGGCGGGATTTGTTATTCATTATTGAGCTTCAACTTGCAACCTTGATTGTAATACAATTATAACTCGGTGGTAATTCAATAGTAATTCGGTAGTCATTTATTGTCATCAAGTTGTTAGTGGAAGACTTAGGCATAGACAAAGATAAAGATTGTTGGATATTTTGTAGGTGGAAATTGGAAATTGTTAAATGGAAAATAGTAAATATCTTTTAGTATCAAGAATGCCAGTTCCGAAAAAATAGAAATTCTTATTACTGATTTATATAACCTCTGTCATTAAATC
>QZKB01000029.1 GCA_003599415.1 Ignavibacteriales bacterium
CTGCTGTGAAGCAGATTAAAACATAGTTTCTCATCCCTCCTTTAAATGACAAACTATCTGCCGTGGTTGTGCCCTCTTCCACGGCAGTTTTATTTTAAAGATGTAAATCGCTACGGAAATGTCAAATTGAATTGATTTATTTTGAAAGGAGCATCTTAAGTATTTTCATTTTTGATGATGAAGGTGATGTATATTCAATTTTGCAGAAATAAATTCCGCTGGAATAATTTTGTGCATTCCATTCAATTATATGCTTACCTTTTTCTTCGGTATTATTTTTTAATAATTCAATCTGCTCACCAAGAACATTAAAAACTCCAATCTTTACTAAACCTGCTTCCGGTAATGTAAATTCGATATTTGTAAGCGGATTAAAAGGATTAGGATAATTCTGACACAGTAAAAATTCCCCCGGCTTATCATTTATTTTTATTATAATCTCATTTGAATAAGTGAATGATCCATCAGTATCAATTTGCTTTAAGCGATAGACAAACTGATCATATTTTGGTGAAGCTTCAGGATTATCGATGAAGGAATAACTTTTAGGAGAGTTACTGTTACCGTATCCGTTTACAAATCCAATTGTACTCCATTCTTTACTCTTAGTTCTTCGTTCTACGTTAAACCCATAGTTATTAACTTCTGTTGCAGTCTGCCAGTTAAGTATTACTTTTTCATTTTCCAGTTTCCCATTGAAAGAAATCAATTCAACAGGTAACGGAGCTTCACCTTCTACAAAAACCGCATAGCTGCGTGCCGGCAGTTTAACATTAACTCTGCCACCTGAAACAGTTAACGTTGATAAGGTTGCATTTCCAATTTTATCTCCGAGCGTCGTTCCTTCAGAAATTGTTGCGGTGTTAACACCAATCCAGCAGTCAAGTGCAACGCCAGCAAAGTTTATAGCAACAATAACATCTTTTCCAGACGGTGTACCCCACAACTGATATATTAATGTAGTTGAGGAATGGTCCGTAAGATCATTAAAATAAATATATCGGTTGGTACTAAAACGAGATAAATATTCTCTGGAAGTTGCTCCGGCAATATATTGTTTGTGAACACTTATAAGCGCATCTATTTGGGATTTTAGATTAGTATTTGTAAAACCAGATACATTAAAATAATCCGGATAAAATACGCAAGGTAAACCAACCTGGTTGTTCGTAAGAATATATGCATACGCAAGAATAGGATTGTTATCAACCATTTGTCCGGCATCCCTGAAATCATGATTGTTGATGAAGGTAACAACATTATATCCGCTTACACCAGCAGCATCCACCAAACTCGCATTAAAAACATTACGAACATCATAGCCATATGTATCACAAGCTTGTTCTAAAGCTGAACGTAAAGAGAAGTCGAATATCCTAGGAGTTATTGCAGCTTTTGTATCAGCATCCATGTTAGCATAAACATTATCTATCCAGCTTTTTAAGGCAGATGTATTTGCATCATAAAATTCACCAACAACTAATCCAGGATCAATAGTATTATCGTGTAAATAATCAAGAATATCCCCAACGAACTGATAAGGGAAATGTTTTACAGCATCCATACGTAAACCGCGTATACCAACATTACTCCACAACCAGTTTGTCCATGCAAACAATTTATCTTTTGTATCTGTTACATTCTGATCGTAATCGTAAAAGAACCAAGGCCAGTCCCAGTCGCCATCAAGTTTTGTTGAGTTTGTTTCATTTGGTTTAAAATTAGCAAATGTCATTTCACCCTGATCGCTGGGCATATGTGTAAAATCTGTATAGGTCTGATATTTTAATTCGTCAATTATATTTAAACTAAGCGGTCCAGACCAAATTCCATAAACTCGCGCATCGGAATAATCACTGCTTCTTTTTCCAAAGTATATAAACAAAGTATCGCCTGCAGAATTAAAATCCGAAGCAGAAAGTGTAAGTTTGTACTCATCTGTTCGGCAGCCAGCAGGATCATCAATTGTTGAATTCATATTTCTGCCAAGTTCAATATTATTATTAACCTGATCAGGATCGCAATCACCTCCACCATTCGGTTCAGATTCCGTTAGATCAGACAGTCCTTTCCAACCAATAGTTTTTGTTTGTATATAAATACTATACTGGTAATCTTTAAATTTAGTATGCCCGGAAGCAGAACTTATTTTGAAGTAATAATCGCCGGCACCATTTCCTGATGCTCCTCCTAATAAAATATAACAGCGCATTCTATCATAAGGATAAGGACTATATCCAGTATTTGCTCTAGTCCAATCGTAATTTGCAATATAGGTTTTAAGCGCAAAATTGTCTTCCGCAACTCCACCATCACGGTGATTATATACAACATCGGCGACGGCTTTAAGCCCCTGAGAATTAAAAGCTGTTATTAATTCATTAATATCTGTTCTTGTTCCGAATCCTGTAGCACCTTTTCCATATTCACCAAGATCATAAAGATCTTTTGGGTCATAACCATTGCTGTTATTTCCGGAGCTTGCCCTGCAGAAGGGCGGCAGCCATATGTATGTAAATCCTGAAGCTTTTAAATCTGCGGCTTTGCCAGAAAGATTATCCGCCCAGTTAAAACTGTCTGTAGCTTTGGGATAATCCCAATACCAGCCCTGCATCATAAAATCCTGCGAAAAGATTGGCGATGCAAAAGATGAAAAAAGTATAATAAAGAAAATCGCTTTCAGTATTTTCTTATAAGAATACCCGGGTAATAATTTATTTCTAGCCATACACTTCTATTTAATTACTAAAACAAAAAAGGGCGAATAAATTTCGCCCCAGAAATTTAAAAAAAATTCAGAGTCGTTTTATTTCATCAGCAGCATCTTGCGGACCTCACTCTTAAGTGGTGTTTCCAGCCTGTAAAAATAAATCCCGCTTGAAAGACCTTCTGCATTAAATTCAACATTATAAATTCTTCCTGCTTCTGCTTTACCACTAAATAATGTTGCCACCTGGTTACCAATCTGATCAAATACTAACAGGTTAACTTCAGTATCATTGTTAAAACCAAATTTAATTGATGTGGCCGGGTTAAAAGGATTTGGATAATTCTGCTCGAGGATATAACCATCAATTATATTATTAACTGCAACTTCAACCTCAGGACTGTACTTGAATTGTCCGTCATTATCAATCTGTTTTAATCTGTAGGTATAATTCCCTGCTGCAGCAGTTTTATCTTTATAAGAATACTCTTTGGGAGAGTTGCTGTTACCGCTTCCGTTTACAAATCCAATGGTATTCCACTCTTCGCTCTTAGTTCTTCGTTCTACATTAAATCCGTAGTTGTTTACTTCAGTAGCTGTTTTCCAGTTAAGGTTAATTTCATTTCCAATTATAGTAGCAGTGAATGAAGAGAGTTCGACAGGAAGAGGAAAATTATTCCCATTGTTAGTGTTATAATTTAATGTCAATAAATCAGCAGTACTATGATCGGGAGTTCCCGTGGTTGTCAAAACATAATATTCATTCGCATCTGTACCAGTAACATCGTTACTAGGAATTGTAGCCGAATAATTAGTTCCAGAGCCTAGCGCTAATACAAATGAAGAACTAGCCCAATTATCTGTGGTATATCTCAAATATATATTCTCTTCCAAAGATAAATTACTGCTTATTTCTATAGAAACATTAACAGCGTTTCCTGCACCAGAAAAATTATCTGATACATTTAAAATACTAACCGGCTGATTCGTTGTTTCAAAAACAACACATTCAGAATTTCCACTTAATACGTCTTTAAATAAAAAAGAATAATATTTATTTTGCGTAACACTTATATTACCATTCGCTCCATTACTATAAACAATAGAAACAGAAGCGAATGATACATTTCCACCAGTTCCCCAGTTTGGGTCCCAATCGCCATCTCTATCAAATTTAAATTCACTTGAAACATCATTTGCTGTCGATTGAACTGTAACTAACCAAGAAGCAGTACCTAATGGTCTATATATCATAGATGTAGCTCCCCATCCATTCAATTCTCCACGATAATATAGACTTGATAAATTTTGTTGTGCTTGAATAAAAGCACTTATTGACAAGATAAGTACAATTGCCTTTTTCATAAACCCCTCACGAGTTTAATAATTTATATGAAGGAACCTCTTAACCAAAAAGGAAAAATATTGGGGGAGATTTTAGAGAAATTGGACAAAAATGTCAAGTATTATCTTCAAACGGCAAAAACCTTATGAGTTACTCAAAGTAACACAAAGGGTCCACAATGTTTCGCTATGTGTTTACTTATAAATTATTTCCCCGTCAAATACAGTCATCTCAACTTTTACATCTTTAATTTTTACGGGATCAATTGATAAGATATCATCACTTAAAACTACAAAGTCTGCAAGCTTGCCAATCTCAATGCTGCCTTTAATATTTTCTTCAAACGAAGCATAAGCATTATTAATTGTGTAGCACTTAATTGCATCTTCAACAGAAATCTTCTGACCGGGAATCCATCCATCAGGATTTTTATTATCCCGTGTTCTTCTTGTTACAGCAGCATAAATACCAAGTATTGCATTCAACGGTGCAACGGACCAGTCGCTGCCAAAACATAACTTAACACCTTTATCCAAAAATGATTTAAATGGATAAGTAAACTGCAGCCGATCCTTGCCAATTCTCTTAATTGCCCAGCAGCCGTCATCAATAGCATGATATGGTTGTGCGGAGGCAATAACATTTAATTTTGCGAAACGATCAACATCTCCCGGTAGGATATGCTGCGCATGCTCAATTCTGAATCTTCTGTCCCAAACAGGATTTGTCTTCACAATATCTTCAAACATATTAAGCATAAGGGCATTGGAGCTATCACCAATTGCGTGAATACATATTTGAAGTTTTGCTTCATCGGCAGCCAGGGACCATTTTTTCAAACTGCCGTCTGTAACAATATCCATAGCAAGACCAACATTGTCCGGTTCACCTTCATAAGGTTCATAGAACAATGCTGTGCTTGAACCAAGCGAGCCATCAGCAAAAGCTTTTAACGAACCAAGTTTTAATTTTTCACTTCCCATTCCATACTGAATTCCAAGCCTTATCAGATTATCACAATCGGCAATCGGAAGACGTGTATAAATTCTACAGCTTAATTTATTCTCGCGTTCAAATTTCTGGTAGACTTTTAAATCATTTTTATAAGTAATATCCTGAACTGAAGTAAATCCGTTTTTCTTTGCTTCATTTAGTGCCGCAGTAAAAGCTTTTTCATATTCCTCATCCGAGGGTGCCGGAACAATGGAATAAACAAGGCTCATAGCATTATCTTTTAACATTCCGGTCGGCTCACCGGTTTTGGGATCTTTAACAATCAAGCCACCGTCAGGATTTGGTGTATCTTTATTAATGCCGGCAAGTTTTAACGCATAAGAATTAGCAAGCCCCATGTGTCCATCAAAACGGGAAATGAAGATTGGAGTATTTTGAGAAAAATCATCAATCCATTCCTTATGAGGAAGTTCTTTAATTTCCCATGCTTCGTGGTCCCAGTCGCCACCAGTAATCCATTTGCCCTCGTTCCTGGAAACATAATCCCGTAAAATATCTTTAAATTCTTTAGTTGATTTAGCTATTCGCAGGTCAATTCCTAACAATTGAAATCCACCGCTTATAAAATGAACGTGATTATCTATAAAGCCGGGCAGCATTAATTTTCCGTTAAGATCAATCACTTCGGTATTGTCATCAATGTAGGATTTTGCTTCCGCATTGCTTCCAACAAACAAAATCTTATTACCGTTTACAACAACAGCTTCAGCATAAGGTTTATCCGGATCAACTGTATAAATCTTGCCGTTGATAAAAGCTTTTTTATTAACCTGTAAATTCATGTTTGTAATCATTATAAATCCGGCTATTAATAAAAAGATGAATTTCATTTTACATCTGCTTAATTATTGGCTGCAATATACAAAACTTAAGTTAGACTTTTCAAAAAGAAAACTAAATCTTTATTTTTGAAACAAGTATTTACAAAATTCATTCTGAGAGGAATAATGCAAAAGACAAAGAAACATCGCCCGTCGTGGGATAATTATTTTTTAAAACTTGCAATGCTTGTATCCGAAAGATCAACCTGCCCGCGTATGCACTGCGGATGCGTTCTTGTAAGAGATAAACAAATACTTTCAACAGGATATAACGGCTCCATTCCCGGCGATGTTCATTGTGAAGATGAAGGCTGCCTTGTTGTTGATAACCATTGTATAAGAACAGTTCACGCTGAAATAAACGCAATCACTCAATGCTCAATTAGAGGAACAAGTACAGTTGGCGCCACAGCATACGTGACTAATATGCCCTGTACAAATTGCGCCAAAGCGTTAATTGCAGCACGGATAAAAGAAGTAATTATTTTCTCGGAATATCACGATACAATGGCAGAAAGATTTTTTGAGGTAGCAGGAATTCCAATTAAAAGATTAAAAATACCTTCAAGAAAAATTGAATATGATCTTAAAAGTTACTCGTCGGCTAAAAAGACCGAGAAGAGTAAATAGAATTTTTGCCACTCATTGTCTTGGGATTTTAACTGTATAATCCGTTCAGGATTTCTAATTATTATAGAAAAGATTTATATTTGCAAAAAAAGTGGCGTATTATGCCTTATAAAGAAATAGTAAAGAAATATAATCTTCCCCAGAATTTTATTAACAGGGAACTAAGCTGGCTCGAGTTTAACAGAAGAGTTTTGGAAGAAGCTTTAAATCCGGAACTCCCACTTTTAGATAAAGTTAAATTCATTTCTATTTTTAGTTCAAACCTTGATGAATTTTTCATGATTCGTGTTTCCGGTTTAAAGGAACAGATTGATGCTAACGTCATCGAGCCTTCGATTGATGGTTTAACACCAATTGAGCAACTGAAGAAGGTTGAAAAAGAGATTCAACCAATGATCCAGCAGATTATTGATTACTGGAAAAATGAAATCGTCCCTGAATTGAAAAAGAATAAAATTTACGTTTGTGAATTTGACGAACTTAATGAAACCGAACAGACACGTTTGAATGATTATTTTAAGAAAGAAATATTCCCGGTATTAACTCCTCTGGCTTTTGACCCTGGCAGACCCTTCCCATATATCTCAAATCTTAGTTTAAGTCTGGCTGTACTTGTAAAAAAACCTAACGGCGAAAAACATTTTGCGCGTGTTAAAGTGCCAAGTATTTTACCACGGCTAATGCCTATAAGCGATATTATTAATAACGAGAAGCATAAACGGAATGGTAACGGTTCTGTTAAATATATCTGGCTGGGCAGTTTGATTAAAAGGAATCTTCATCTCCTCTTCCCTGCAATGGAAATACTTGAAGCCCATCGCTTCAGGGTTACAAGAGATACAGACCTCGAACTTCAGGAAGATGAAGCAGATGATTTGTTGCAGGTAATTGAAGAAACTATTAAGCAGCGCAGGTTTGGTACTGTTGTAAGGCTGGAAGTTGAAAGCACTATGCCGGATTTTATTGTTGATACACTTGTTGAAAATCTTCAGATTACAAGAAATGATGTTCATATAATTGATGGACCGCTTGGACTTAGTGATGTGATGAAATTGTATGAACTGCCCTTGCATGATCTTAAGGAAAAGCCTTATCACCCAGTTATACCTAAAATTTTTGAAGAAGAAGAAAATATTTTTACGCTTATAAAGCAGCGTGATGTTCTAATTCATCACCCTTTTCAATCATTTAATCCAGTTATTGATTTTATTAATACTGCAAGTAAAGATCCTGATGTATTAACAATCAAACAGACTTTATACAGGGTTGGTTCTAATTCTCCCGTTGTAAAAGCTTTAATAGAAGCGGCAGAACTGGGCAAACAAGTTGCTGTATTGGTTGAACTGAAAGCAAGGTTCGATGAGGAAAATAACATCTACTGGGCGCGTGAACTTGAAAAAGTTGGAGTTCACGTTGTATATGGTTTAATAGGACTGAAAACTCATGCTAAAATGACCCTGGTTGTTAGAAAAGAAATTGACGGAGTTAAAAGATACGTTCACCTTGGAACTGGCAATTATAATTCAACTACTGCAAAAATTTATACCGACCTTGGCTTGTTTACTTCAGACGAAGATATATGCGCGGACGTTTCGGATATTTTCAATTATCTAACCGGTTATTCCGAGCAGAAAGAATTTAAAAAACTTCTTGTTGCTCCTATTACAATGAAGGAAAAATTCTTAAAGAAAATTTACAGAGAGATTGATAATGTAAAAGCCGGGGAGAAGGGTCACTTAATTTTTAAAATGAATTCCCTGGTTGACCCGGATATCATTGCAGCTTTATACGAAGCTTCAAATAATGGCGTTATTATCGACCTGATTGTAAGAGGTATTTGCTGCCTTGTTCCCGGTGTACCCGGTTTAAGCGAGAACATAAAAGTTATAAGCATAGTCGGAAGATATCTTGAACACAGCAGGGTTTATTATTTCTATAATAAAGGCAAAGAAGAAATTTATTTAAGCAGCGCCGACCTTATGACAAGGAACCTTGAGAGAAGAGTTGAAATTGCTTTTCCGATTGAAGATGATAAAATTAAAAATCACCTGATGAAAACATTGCTTCATGTTTCTTTTAAGGATAATGAAAAAGCAAAATTACTTAAACCAGATGGGACTTACGCACGTATTGAGCGGGCGCCAGATTCGAAAATTGTAAATTCCCAGGAATGGTTAATGAATTTTGCGATCAAGGAAAACGTAAAAAAGAACAAACAGAAGATATAAAATTAGCCATTTTAATATTGAACCCCGTTTGCTATCCTTGTGTTTTCAATTTTAATAAAGTCTATAACCTGGAGGTATAATGTCCAATATATCAAATAATGATATTCTTAACGCTTTAAAGAATGTTTATGATCCTGACCTGAGAAAAGATTTGGTTACTTTAGGAATGATTAAAGATGTAAAAATTGATGGCAATGATGTTTCCTTTTCAGTTGAATTAACAACTCCCGCCTGTCCTTTGAAAGACAAAATTAAAAGCGATTGTTATGATGCAATTAAAAAAGATATTCCCCAGGCCGGAAAAGTAACAGTCAATATGACTTCAAATGTAAAATCCCATATAAATGATAAAAAAGAATTAATTCTGCCTAAAGTAAAAAATACAATTGCAGTAGCAAGCGGTAAAGGCGGAGTTGGAAAAAGCACTGTTGCGGTAAATCTTGCAGTAGCTTTAGCAAAGGATGGAGCAAAAGTTGGTATTCTGGATGCTGATATTTATGGTCCAAGTATTCCTCTTATGCTTGGAATAAATGATAAACCTAAAGTTTACCAGGATAAGGATCTCGGGAAGATTGTTCCGCTGGAAAAATTCGGTTTAAAAATTATGTCAATTGGTTTTCTTGTTGATGACCAGACGCCTGTTATTTGGCGCGGACCAATGGCAAGCGGAGCAGTAAAACAGTTTATGTCTGATGTTAACTGGGGAGAATTGGATTACCTTATTTTTGATTTACCTCCCGGAACAGGTGATATTCAGTTAACACTTGTACAAACAATTCCTTTAACAGGCGCTGTTATTGTTACAACACCACAGGAAGTTTCACTTGTTGATGCAAGAAAAGGTCTTTTAATGTTCGATAGAGTCAATGTTCCGGTGTTTGGTATTGTCGAGAATATGAGTTATTTTTTGGCACCTGATACAGGCAACAGGTACGATATTTTTGGTAACGGCGGTGGTTTAAAACTTGCCACAGAAAACAATATTGAATTTTTAGGCGGAATTCCGATTGATCCGAGAATAAGAGTTGGCGGAGACACCGGGAAACCAATTGTTTATGATTTACCAGATACTGAATATGCACAGATTATTCAGGAAATATCCAGGAAATTAGCTGCACAAATTAGTATCCATTTAATATCCAAAGCGGCTAAAAAAGTAGAAATATCACTTGGAAACGAGAATTAATTTACAGGTCTATTATTTATGGAAGAAAAAGTATTAAAAGCGTTGGAATCCATCCGGCCTTATCTGCAGGCAGATGGCGGCGACGTTGAACTGATAAAAGTTACACCCGAAGGAATTGTTGAAGTTAAATTAACCGGTGCCTGCGGAAATTGCCCCATGTCTCAAATGACTTTACGCGCCGGAGTTGAACGTGCAATAATCCGCGAAGTACCCGGAGTTCGAAGAGTTGAAGCTGTAAACGGATAATTATTAAATATATATTTTCAACTGAGAGGAAAAATGCGAAGAAAAATTATTGCCGGAAACTGGAAGATGTTTAACAATCTGTCTGAAACGGTAAAACTTATTGATGAACTTAAAGCCAAAATTAATAATGAAGCTTTGAATTGCGATGTAATTGTCTGCCCGCCATTTACTTCACTTGAAACAGCCGATAGAACCATTAAAGGCTCTGTAATAAAACTTGGCTCGCAGAACATGTATTTTGAAGAAAACGGCGCTTACACCGGTGAAATTTCTGCAAGTATGCTAAAAAGTACCGGGTGCGAATTTGTTATACTCGGCCATTCAGAAAGAAGAACTATCTTTAAAGAAAGCAATGAGTTGATTAACAAAAAAATTAAGAAAGCACTTGCTTCAGGATTGAAACCAATATTCTGTATTGGTGAAACTCTGCAGGAACGCGAAGAAGGCATTACAGAGAAGGTAGTTAAAACCCAGGTTGTTAACGGGTTGAAAGATATATCCGCCGATGATATGGGAAAAATTATTGTTGCCTATGAACCTGTTTGGGCAATTGGAACCGGAAAAACCGCAACCCCGGATCAGGCACAGGAAGTTCATTCGGTCATCAGAAATTTAATTGCTGAGTTATATTCAAAAGAAGTTGCCGGTAATCTGGTTATTCAGTATGGCGGAAGCGTTAAACCAGATAATGCAGCCCAGTTATTATCACAACCGGATATTGACGGCGCTCTTGTTGGCGGTGCGTGCCTTAAAGCCGATTCATTCTTTGCAATTATTAAAGCTGCTTAGTTTGTACAAAAGAGATGGGCTTTGCTCATCTCTTTATTAAAAACCTCAAAATTTGCCTGAATTCCTAAATAAGCTTATTGATTTGCCCTCTTAAAATTAGTATCTTTACGGATATTTTTTTAATGATTTTGGTTGATGAAAAGAAAATTTAGCGTATTCATTCTTTCAGCTCTTCTGTTACAAAGTTTAATCTACTCTCAGGTAAAAGTTAAAGAACTATTCTCTTCGTCTGATAAGAAAGATTTTACCTCGCTTTTGGATGAATCCGGAACGAGAACTATTTATCCTCTGGATAAAAACTGGAATGTTTACCTTGAAGACGAGCCCCTGAAAAAATCAAGGACAAGTATTCCCTCTTTTTTTACCGGAACAGAAACTATTGTATATGAAAAATATTTAGACCTTCCCACTGAAACAATCAATAATAAAAACATAAGATTAGTACTTTTCGGAGTGAATTATTCTGCAGAAATTCTGCTTAATAATCTTGTAATTCATAAACATCAGGGTGGAGATTTTCCGTTTAAGATTACACTGCCCAAAGACCTGCTTAAGACTAAAAGTAAAAATATATTATCGATTAAGATTTCCAAACATTTGTCTTCCGATGCTACAATTCCCGTTGAACAGAGATTCCTTTTCCCGGAAAATTACGGCGGACTTATACGGGATGTTTATCTTGAAGTTACACAAAGATCTTTTATCTCTGATTTTGAATATGATTACAGGATTCTGCCTTCAGGTTCTACAACATTGCAGGTACAAACAAAAATAATCAACCAGATTTCAAAGTTAAAAACCGATTCATCTTCAAGTGATAATAATTTTTCATTCAGAGTTAAATTAATTTCTCCAAACGGAACCGAATTTTATTCTCAGTCTCCACAGGCTTTACAACTACCATCGGTAAAAGAAAAAACTTACTCAACCACAATTGAATTAAGTAACCTTGAACTTTGGTCACCGGAATTACCAAGAAGTTATAAAATAATAGCACAGCTTCTTAGGAATGACGTTGTTATTGATGAGGAAGTCAAATCAGTTTCATTCTATTCGCTTTTGATAGACAAAGAAAAGATTCTGTTAAACGGAAATAATTTTTCATTTAACGGTGTTACATATGTTCCTTCTTATGCGGAAGATGGAACACTTGCGTCTTTCGAGGCAATGCAGAGAGATATTAAGATTATCAAATCAACCGGTTTTAATGCGGTAAGATTTACAAAATCAACCGCGCATCCATACATGCTAAAGCTATGTGAGAATGCAGGTCTTCTTGCCCTTATAGAATTACCTCTTAACGGTATCCCGGAAGAAATTTGTGCGAAAAATAATTTCAGAGAACGAGTAAGAAGTTTCCTTATTCCCTTTTTAAAGGCTTACAAAAATTATTCAATTGTTGCAGCAATTGGCCTGGGCGGTTCTTATTTGGGAAACTCATCTGAGCATGCAGCTTTCCTGAATGAAATTGCCGACCTGACTAAAAAGATTTGCTTCAAACCTGCATATGCTTCCTTTATCGGTTTTAACATTAATCCTATAGATAACATTGATCTATACGGTGTTGAGCTTTACAATATTCAGATTGATGATTATAGAACCCGGGTTGAAAATCTTGAACAAAAACTTGGGCTTGGAAAAGTATTTATAAGTGAAGCAACTTACAGCACATGTCTTGGCAGTACAGATGGTTATTTAAACCAGTATTCATTAGAAGCGCAGGCAAAGTTTTTCTCTGATCTTCTTGATTTTGAAATTGATAACAACCGGGCCGGATACTTTCTTAATTCAGCTTTTGATTACAAAGGAGATTATCCTGCATTTTCATCCGGCTATAATGGTAAACATCTTTATTTAATCGGAATACTTGATGAGTACAGAGGTACTACAAGGTTAAGTCAGAAAGTTATTTATTCCAAACTACACAATTCTGATAAAGTTACTATCCCGATTGGTACAAAAAAAGATGATGCGCCATTTGTTTTTATAATAACCGGTTCTGTGCTGGCGCTTATGCTTGCGTTCATTGCAAACTCTAAAAGAAAATTCCGTGAAGATGCTTTAAGAGCATTATTCAGACCTTATAATTTTTTCTCCGATGTTAGAGACCAGAGAATTTTAGCCGGATTTCATTCAAACTTTTTATTGTTCCTTTTGTCTGGAACATCATCTTTGTTGTTATCTAATTTGCTTTTTTATTTCCGCGGGAGCCAGTTTTTTGAGAAGTTGTTAATTTCATTTGGAATACCTTCTCTTGTTGAGGCGGCTTCGTTTCTTGCATGGAATCCTGTTTATTCCGTTGTATGGTTATTCGTAGTTTCGTTGTTATTCTTTCTTGTGATTACTTTTCTTGTAAAGATTGCGTCTTTGTTTGTCAGGAATAAGGTTTTCTTTTCAAGCGTTTATTTTACGGTTACATGGTCATTCCTTCCATTATTAGTTTTGCTGCCGGCCGGATTAGTTTTATATAGAATTCTTGAAGCTGAACTTATTACAATTTACATTTTAATCGGTTTAATAATTTTTACCGTCTGGATATTCTACCGGCTGATGAAGGGCATTTATGTTATTTTTGATGTAAGACCTGCCACCGTATACTTCTACTCTCTTTTGTTTATTATTGTAGTAACCGGAATTGTGTTGCTATATTTTCAGTTAAGCAATTCCACTGTCTATTATATACTGAATGCTTATAAGCAATTTAAATTGATGTAACAATGTTAAGGCTGTGATTTGTATTTATCAAAATTAGAGTTGTTCGGTTTTAAATCCTTTGCCAATAAAACAATAGTTGAATTTAACAAGGGTGTTACCGCCATAGTTGGGCCAAACGGCTGCGGTAAAACAAATATTGTTGACGGCATCCGCTGGGCGCTTGGCGAACAAAAAACCACTACGCTGCGCAGCGATAAGATGGAGAACGTAATTTTCAACGGCACACAAAACAAGAAGCCGATGGGAATGTCTGAAGTGTCTCTTACTTTAGTTAACGATCTTGGAATACTACCGACAGAATATTCCGAAGTTACAATTACCCGTAGAATCTTTCGTTCGGGTGAAAGCGAATATCTTCTTAATAAAAATCTTTGCAGACTTAAAGATATAACCAATCTTTTCATGGATACCGGTATGGGAACCAATGCCTATTCCGTAATCGAATTGAAAATGGTTGAAACCATACTAAGCAATAAGGCAGATGAAAGACGGACAATGTTTGAGGAAGCTGCCGGCGTAAACAAGTATAAATTAAGAAGACGTCTTTCGTTAAAAAAATTGGAGGATATAAGAAAAGATTTAACACGTGTAAACGATATCGTTTCTGAAGTTGAGAAACAGGTTAACTCTCTTGAAAGACAGGCAAAAAAAGCCGACCGCTACAACCGTATCTCTACTACATTAAGAGAATTTGAAATTGATTTATCTGAACGCGAATACGCTTTATGGAACAGAAAAAAATCTGAAAGCAAAACTCAGAAAGAAAATTATCTGCAGCAGAGAATACAGCTTGATTCGCAGTTAAGAAGTCTTGATGACGGGATAAAAGAACTTCGTGAAAGAATTTCTGTTATTGAAAGTGAACTTAATGAAAAGCGGAAAGAATTAGCCGAACAGAATAAAAAAATCTATTCGGTTCAAAGCAGCATCTCCGTTGCAAACGAAAGGAAAAGCTCTTTCGAGAAAAACCTTGAAAGATACAAACAGGAACTTATAGAACTGCATGCACAGGATGAAGAGACTGATATTTTAATAGCAGATACTCATGAAAATATTGAAGATTTAATTGCCGCTATTACAGAGAAAGCTGAAAAGATTGAGTTGAATGAAAAGCTACTTGAAGAACAGAAAACTGAACTTGAAATCAAGAAAGCTTCCCTGAAGCAGCAGAACGAAATTGTTCAGGAAAAAGTAATTGAGATTACTAAGAAGGAAAAAGAATTATCAGCCCTTCAATCAATATTTGATGAAACAAGCAGCGGAATTGAAAATTTTAACAATAAGATTCTGAACATAACAAATACTATAGCAAAGACTGTTGGATATCTTGAAGAACTTGAACAGGAAAAACAGGATGTTGAAAAGAAAATAGCAGAATCCGACAAACTTTATGTGCAGAAGCAGGAAGAAAAAACTTCACTTGAAAAAAAGCTTTCCGACCTTAGAGGGAAAGAGATTGAAGAAAGAGGAATTATTAATTCCATCAAGGATAAAATTGATTTTCTTCAAAGCCTTATAAGCAACCTCGAAGGAGTTTCAAAAGGCGCTAAAGTGCTTATTGAAAACGAGGGCTGGACTGATAAAGAAAAAACTTTGCTTGCAGATGTGGGCGAAGCAGAAGACAAATTCCGCTTTGCAATTGAAGCTTCTCTTAAAAATGTTTTGAATAACCTGCTTGTCGATTCGTTTGCTGATTTACAACGCGCTATTACCTACCTGCAGAAGAATGATCTTGGTAAAGCTTCATTCTATGTGCTTGGAATGGATACAAACGGTAAACAGACTCTTTTAGAAAAACTACAGGCATTCAGCCATAAAAGAAAAAGAAAAAAGATAGAGAAAGAAAACGGATTCTTGGGATGGGCACATCAGTTTGTTCAGACTGAAGAAAGATGGAAACCGTTTTTTGAAAAGTTACTTATAAATACTGCGCTGATAGAAAACCTTGAACTTGCGGTTGAGCTTAGCAAAAAATACAAGGGATTCAACTTCACTACTTTAAATGGCGACCTTATTCATGAAAGCGGAATAATTGATGCCGGTTCTCTTCCGAAACTTGATGAAACATTATTCGGCAGAAAAAAACTACTGCAAAACCTGCGGAATGATTTTCCGAAATATCTATCCAACCTTGAAACACTTAAGAATGATATACTTGTTACCGAACAGCAGGTTGAAGAAATTAATTTAAAAGAATTATCTGACCAGAACAGGATTCTTTTAAATGACATGGCAAACATTGAAAAGCAGATTACCCAGTTTGAATTCGAGAAGAAAAAACTTTCCGATGAAATAGACAACCTGCGCAAAGATATTCAGGTGCTTGTTAATAAATCAAACCAGACTGATAACCAGATTCAGACTTTAACCGCCGCCTTGCAAAATGACCTGGACGAAAAAGCCAGCCACGATGAATCTTATATAAGCATTGAAACAGAAGTCAAGACATTCGAAGAAGATTACAACACGAAGCTTTCTGCCTACAACCAGTTACGCCTTGAACTTGAAAGATTACTCGGCGAAAAGAAAAACTCTGAAAATTCAATTGAACGGGCAAAGCTTACAAAAGATAATATCATAAAGACAATTCAGAAACGTGAAAGCGATATCGAGATGACAAAAGAAAGTCTCGCTTCGCTTGAGATTTCAACTGAAGAAAAAATTATTGAACTCTCCGGACTTGAAGAAAAACAACACCTGCTTATTAACGATGAGAATGAAATAAGCACAAGACTTAAAGGCGAAAAGACCCAGGCTGCTGAAAAAGAAAAACAGATTACCGATTTGCGGAAAAACAGGGATTGGGTTTCCGATGAAATACACAGCATTGATATTAAGGTAAATGAAATCAGTTTGAAGATTGATAACCTCTTTGAACATATAAAAGAAGAATACTCGCTTACACTTGAACTAAAGGAATTTGAAGACCTTGATACGTTCAACTTTGAAGAAAGAAACGCCGAAGTACATAATTATAAACAGCAGATTAAAAACCTTGGTCCCATAAATTTACTTGCCTATTCGGAATTTGAGGAAGAAAGACAGCGTCTTGATTTTCTGCACAAGCAGAGAAATGATCTTGTGGATTCTGAAAAAGACCTGCTAAAGACAATTGATGAGATAAATATTACTGCACAGAATTTATTCCAGGATACTTTTTCAAAGATCAGGGATAATTTTATCAAAATATTCCAGTCGCTATTTAATCCCGGTGATGAAGCGGATTTGAAGCTTGAAGAAAATGTTGATCCGCTTGAAGGTAAAATTGAAATTATTGCAAAACCGAAAGGTAAAAGACCAACATCAATTGAGTTGCTTTCCGGAGGAGAAAAAACTCTTACGGCAATTGCATTACTGTTTGCAATTTACCTTGTTAAGCCCAGCCCGTTCTGTATTCTTGATGAAGTTGATGCCCCGCTTGACGATGCAAACATTGACAGGTTCACAAAGATTATAAAGGAATTCAGCGCAAGCACACAGTTTATCATGGTAACACATAACAAACGTACAATGGAAGCTGCTGAAACAATGTACGGCGTTACGATGCAGGAAGAAGGTATTTCAAGATTGGTCAGCGTTCAGTTTAATGATGAGTTGAAAAATGTTTCTCAGCAGGTATGATTTTATTTGATGGAAAAGACTTTTAAAATTTTTGTTGATTTTGACGGCACTATAACTAAGATTGATTGCGGCGAAGCTTTCGGTAACCGCTTTGGGAACAAAGAAAAGAATGATGAGGTAATTGCGGAATGGATTAAAGGCGGAGTATCATCAACAGAAGTCTGGAAGATAATGCTTCAGTATATTCAGCCGTTTAATCAAAATGATTTTGATGAATTTATAAGCAGAATTGAAATTGATGAAACCTTTGTACCGTTTACAAAATTCTGCTGGCAGAATAATTTTAACCTGATGGTGCTAAGCGATGGCTTTGATCTTTACATAAAAAAGATTCTTGGAAGAGAAGGACTTGGCAACGTAAAAGTTTACTGCAACCGGCTAAGCGTTAACGAAAAGAACGAGTATGTTCTGAACTTTCCTTACGGCGATGAAGAATGTAAACTATGCGGTAACTGTAAGAGAAATCATATTCTTACTAATTCCGCAGATGAAGACTATTTAATTTACATCGGAGACGGCTACTCCGATAAGTGTCCGGTTCAATATTGCGATTTTATATTTGCAAAAGGCGCTCTTTTAAAATATTGCGAAGTAAACAGGATTACATATTTCCCTTTTGATAATTTTGATGATGTTGCAATTAAGTTGGCTGAATTGAATGGCAGGAAAAGATTAAAGAAAAAATTTCAGGCACAGGTGAACAGAAAAAATGTTTTTGAAGCAGGATAGATGATTATAACGAACACTTACATATTGGATACGCTGAACAATCTTTTATCAGTAGAAAGTCTCCCTTTGGTAAAAGAGAAAGTAAATGAACTGGTTAGCAGCCTTGAAAGCGCTGAGGCTTCTGATATTGATGAGGATTGTAGTCCTTTAAATGATAATATCTTTTTCCCTGAAACTTCTTACATCAAAAATGAACTTAAGCAGATTTCCGAAACTCAAACATTAGAACGAACAAAGTATTACATACAAAGATTAGTAAAAGGCTTGTCGGAAATACGTACCGGGAAGATTAACGATCTTAATCTTAACCGGTGGAAAGAATATGACGACCTGATAACGGATAGTCTTTGGGTTATGAATAAGAGGGATAAATCGGGTGCCCACAACGGAAACTACTGGGGCAACTTCATCCCGCAGATTCCTAACCAGCTCTTAAGAAGATTCACAAAACAGAACGACTGGGTACTCGACCCGTTCCTTGGAAGCGGTACAACTTTAATAGAATGTAAAAGACTTGGAAGAAACGGTATCGGTGTTGAGCTGCTTCCGGAAGTCTCCGGTCTTGCTGAAGAAAATATAAACCGCGAAAAGAATTTAACCGACAGTAGTGTTATTACAAAAATCATTAATGGCGACAGTACAAAGCTAAATTACAAAGAAGCAATTAATGAGCTTGGAATAAAATCGGTTCAGTTTTTAATTATGCATCCTCCTTACTGGGATATAATAAAATTCAGTGAGGATGAGAATGATTTATGCAATGCAAAATCGATTGAAGATTTTCTTGAGCTGCTTGGTAGCGTTATCGATAAGACATATAGCATCCTGGATAAGAACAGGTTCTTTGCACTTGTAATCGGAGATAAATATTCGAAAGGCGAATGGATTCCTCTTGGTTTCTATTCAATGCAGAAGGCGCTGGAAAAAGGTTACAAGCTTAAATCTGTAATCGTAAAAAATTTTGATGAAACAAAAGGAAAACGAAACCAGAAAGAACTATGGAGATACCGTGCGCTTGTAGGCGGCTTCTACGTTTTTAAGCACGAGTATATTTTCCTATTCAAAAAAGAATAAACAAAAAAAAATAGAAATGAAAAATTTATCCCTTAAAATATTTAAATACAGAAGCTACACACCAATACCGTTTTTAATTCTGATGTTTCTGTATTCATGGTCTAATATATGGAGTTTGATTGCCGGTTTATTTATTGCCTGTCTTGGTGAATGGCTCAGGCTGTGGGGTGTAAGTTATGCAGGCAGCGAAACAAGAACTACCGGCGCAGTTGGCGGAACATACTTGGTTATAAGCGGACCGTTCTCTCATGTGCGTAACCCGCTTTACCTCGGTAATATGCTTTTATATTTCGGAATAGGAATTATGTCTTTCGCATTATTCCCCTATCTCCAGATTGTTGCTTTACTCTTCTTTTATTTCCAGTATCGTTTCATTATAAGAGAAGAAGAAGAATATCTTAAAAAAACTTTCGGCAAAGATTACGAAGATTTTCTGAAGAATGTACCCCGGTTATTTCCAAGGTTAACAGCTTACAAAAATCATGGTATACCTCAACCGAAATATAACTTACAGGCTGGGCTGAAATCCGAAAAGCGTACTCTGCAGGCATTTGCTTTAGTTACAATAAGTTTAATAATTATCTGGGCAATAAGAACAAGATTTTGAAACGTGAATTGTTAATAGTGGCAGGTGAATCCTCCGGCGATTTGCACGGGGCATCCTTTATAAGAGAGTTGAAAAAACTTGATAAGGATATTACCGTCTTCGGTATTGGCGGCAACAAAATGAAAGCCGAAGGGATGGAGACGATTTACCACATCAACCAGGTTTCTTTTCTTGGTTTTGTTGAAGTGCTTAAACATATTCCGTTTATGCAGAAAGTAAAAGCCAGGTTGGTTATTGAAGCTTTGAAAAGAGAAATTAAAACCGCTGTGTTAATAGATTATCCCGGCTTTAATCTTCAGATTGCAAACGAATTAAAACCGCACGGAATAAATCTTATTTATTTTATTTCTCCGCAGGTTTGGGCCTGGGGAGCCGGAAGAATACACAAAATAAAAAAGCTTATTAGTAAAATGCTTGTCATTCTTCCATTTGAAGAAAAATTATTCAGTGATGCAGGAATTGATACGGAGTTTGTCGGTCATCCCCTGCTTGAGCAGGTTGCAAATTATAATTTCCTTACGAAGGAAGAATTGTTTGCAAAATATAATCTTGATTCAAATAAAGAAATTCTTCTTGTGCTTCCCGGAAGCAGAAGACAGGAAGTAAAGATGTTGTTTCCGGCAGTTATTAATGCGGCTGAAAAATTAGCTGCGGAATTTAATCTTCAAACTGTAGTTGCTTGTTCGGAAGATATTGAAGAAAAAGTTTTCCGTGACTTATCTTCAGCATCAGATTACAAATTAATAAAAGGCAGCACTTACGATCTGCTTAAGTATTCCAAGTTCGGAATAATAAAGTCCGGCACATCTACATTGGAAGCGGGGCTGTTTGAATTGCCGATGGTTATTGTCTATAAGACAAACAACCTAACATTCGAAATCGGTAAGAGAGTTGTAAAATTAGACAGAATAGGACTTGTTAATATCGTTCTTAATGAGATGGTTGTTCCGGAACTTCTCCAGAAAGATACTGGTACAGATAATATAGTTAATAAGTGCCGGGATATTTTAAGCAGTAATGAAAAGTATAATTCAATTAAGGAAAAACTTGGCAGGCTTAAAGATAACCTTGGAACACAGGGCGCTTCCAAGAGAGCGGCAGAATCAGTATTCAAAATGATGAATAACGAGGCTGAATAAATGAGTTTTAGAAAATTCAGACAGGATGCGTTACGGGTTATAGGAAATTATGTTCTTTTCGGGTTGGCTTCTCTTCTTTGCAGGTCACTTAAAATAAATATTAAGAACGGTAAAGCAGTTGAACAGTTTTTTGAAGAGAAAAAAAGAATAGTGCTCGCATTCTGGCATGGTACAATGTTAATTCCCTGGTTCGTTCACAGGGATAAAAATTTTGCTGCTTTAGTTAGTAAAAGTAAAGACGGCGGATTACTTGAACGCGTGCTGAAGCCGTTGAATTATAAAGTTGTACGTGGCTCAAGTCATACGGGCGGAAGTGTTGCCCTTGGTGTTCTTGTGGATCTTGCCCGCCACGAACGCTCTGTTGCAATAACTCCCGATGGTCCAAGAGGTCCTGTTCATAAATTGAAAGCCGGTGCAGTGGTTGCAGCTAAACGAGCAAATGTTCCTCTTGTGCTTTTAGGTGTTGGCTATCAGAAGAAAAGAGAATTAAGCAGCTGGGATAAATTCCAGGTGCCTAAATTTTTCAGCAGGATAAATCTGATTTATTCCGACCCGATAGTTATTGACCAGGATTTATCTTATGAAGAAACAACAAAATTAATTGAGACTTGTGAAAATAAACTGAATGAATTGCAGCGAGAGGCAGAAATTTTTTAATGGCTTTGTTAAGATTCATATTATTCCCTTTTGTGCCGGTTTACAGGTGGATAATCTCACTGCGCAACATGATGTTCAACAAAGGACTTTTTAAAACAAATGCGGTAAACGCAAAGGTTGTTTCGGTTGGCAATATAGTAATGGGTGGCAGCGGAAAAACTCCTGCTGTTATTAACATAACCAGCATTCTCAAATCTGCCGGTTTAAATGTTGGAGTTTTAAGCCGCGGGTATGCAAGAAAGTCAAAAGGTTTTAAACTTGTTTCCGATGGCAAGGATATTAAATGCAACGTAACAGAATGCGGAGACGAAATTATTCTTACCGCAATGGAATGCAAAGTACCCGCAGCAGCCTGTGAAAGCCGCGTTGAAGGAGCTAATAAATTAATTGATTCAACCGGTGTAAAAGCAATTGTTCTTGACGACGCTTTTCAGCACAGATGGATTAAGAGAGATCTTGATATACTTATTTTTGACCAGATGTTCTTGAATAAACCGGGCGGAATGGATCAGAATCTTATTCCAACCGGATTGATGAGAGAACCTTTTTCATCTGTTAACCGTGCAGATGCGATAATTATTAACAGGAAGTTCTCGGAGTTTTCTTCGCTCCCTTCAGTCCTTTTACCTTACTTTGAAGGCAAACAGGTTTTTAACGGGTATTATAAAATTGTTGGGATCTTTGATGTTAAGAGCCACAAGTTTTATGATGTAAACGAATTTAAAGGACAGAAGAGTTTGGTTGTTAGCGGAATTGCAAGACCGGCTTCGTTTATAAATGCTCTTAAGAAATGTAATATTGATGTTACCAATCAGCTTATTTTCAAGGATCATAAACATTATCATGATAAAGAGATTCAGCTAATAAGAAAACAATTTTACATGACCAATTCTCATTCGGTTTTAACCACGGCTAAAGATGCTGTTAAACTAACAGAGTTTAGCAAAGAGTTGGATGATATTGATATTTATTACCTGAAAATAGAACTCGCACTTGATAACAATGACGAGTTCGAAAAATTTATTTTAAATAAACTTGGCGTTTCAAATTAATTACGTCATATAAATTTTTTATTCATTAATCATTTGGAGGTTATATAATGGCTGACAAAAAAACAAAATTCGTCTATTACTTTGGCGGCGGTAAAGCCGATGGTAAAGCGGATATGAAAAACCTTCTCGGTGGTAAAGGTGCTAACCTTGCCGAGATGGCTAACATCGGATTACCTGTACCGGCAGGCTTTACTATTACAACAGAAGTCTGCACACACTACTACAAGAACAAACAAAAATGGCCTTTAGGTCTTGAAGAACAAGTTGAAGCTGCTTTAAAGAAAGTTGAAAAACAAATGGGCGCTGTCTTTGGTGATCCTAACAATCCGTTGCTTGTTTCTGTAAGAAGCGGTGCAAGAGCTTCTATGCCAGGTATGATGGAAACAATTTTGAACGTCGGTTTAAATAACATTACACGCGAAGGTTTAATTAAAAAAACAAACAACCCTCGTTTCGTATACGATTCACAACGCCGCTTAATCCAGATGTACTCTGATGTAGTTATGGAAAAAGCAGCAGGTATTGAGCCGGAAGAAGGAAAAGGAATCCGCCAGCAGCTTGAAGCAGAACTTCATAAAATGAAAGAAGAACGCGGCGCTAAAAGCGATACTGATTTAAGTGCAGATGATCTTAAAGAATTAATTGAAATCTATAAAGCAAAAGTTCAGGAAGTTCTTGGTAAACCTTTCCCTGAAAATGCAAAAGATCAGCTAAAAGGTGCTATCAATGCTGTATTTCAAAGCTGGAACGGCAGACGTGCAATTTCTTACAGAAGAATTGAAGGTATTCCTGATGAATGGGGTACTGCTGTTAACGTTCAGTCTATGGTGTTTGGAAACATGGGTGAATCATCTGCAACAGGAGTTGCATTCACAAGAAACCCGGCTACCGGCGAAAATTATTTTTACGGTGAATGGTTAACCAATGCACAGGGTGAAGACGTAGTTGCTGGTATCAGAACTCCTAATCCAATCAACGAAGTTGGAAAGAGTGAACATACAGCTCACCTTGCATCACTTGAAACAGCAATGCCTGCTACTTACAAAGAACTTCATAAAATCCAGAGAAGCCTTGAGAAACATTACCACGATATGCTTGATATAGAGTTCACAATTCAGGAAGGAACTCTTTATATGTTACAGTGCCGCGTTGGAAAGAGAAACGGTCCTGCTGCAGTTAAGATGGCTATCGAAATGTTTAAAGAAAAATTAATTACAAAAGAAGAAGCTGTTATGCGTGTTCAACCTGCACAGCTTGATGAACTTCTCCACCCGATTATAGATCCTAAAGCAGAAGCACAGGTTACCACTATTGCCAAAGGTTTGCCTGCTGGTCCTGGCGGCGCTGCGGGTCAGGTTGTGTTTACAGCTAACGACGCGGTTGCATGGGCAAAAGAAGGAAAGAAAGTTATTCTTGTTAGAGAAGAAACAAATCCTGAAGATATTGAAGGTATGAGAGCCGCACAGGCAATCTTAACCGCAAGAGGCGGTATGACTTCTCACGCCGCATTAGTTGCACGCGGATGGGGCAAATGCTGTATAGTCGGCGCCGGCTCAATTAAAGTTAGCGTTGAAGATAAAACTTTTACAGTTGGTAATGTTGTTGTTAAAGAAGGCGACTGGGTAACATTGAACGGTAGCAAAGGAAATGTTTATCTTGGCGAACTAAATATGATTAAAGCTGCCGAAGAAAATCCTGACTTTCAGGCATTCATGAAAATTTGCGACCAGGTTAGAAAACTTAAAGTAAGAACAAATGCAGATACACCTGAAGATGCTGCTAAAGCGCGCGCTTTCGGTGCAGAAGGTATTGGTCTTTTCAGAACAGAACATATGTTCTACGGAAAGAACTCCGAACAACCGTTATTCATTCTCCGTAAGATGATCCATTCAAAGAGTAAAGAAGAAAGAGTTGCTGCTCTGGCTGAATTATTCCCGTTTGTAATGAAAGACATAAAAGGAACATTGGAAGCAATGGACGGATACCCTGTTACATTCAGAACACTTGATCCGCCATTACATGAATTCGTTCCTACAAGAACAGACGAAAGAGAAAAATTAGCAGCAAGCCTTGGTATTTCTTTGGATGAATTAAATGAACGCGCTGATTCATTACATGAAAATAATCCGATGATGGGACACCGCGGTGTTCGTCTTGGAATTACCTATCCTGAAATTACCGAGATGCAGGTACGCGCTATCTTTGAAGCGACAGCAGAATTATTAAAAGAAGGTAAAAAACCTTTCCCTGAAATAATGATTCCTGTTACCTGCCATGTAAATGAAATCAAACATCAGTATGATATTGTAAATAAAGTACACGGCGAAGTCTGCGCTAAATTCGGATTAAAGAAAATTGCTCACTTAACCGGAACAATGATTGAAATCCCGCGCGCTGCATTAACAGCAGATAAGATTGCTGAAGTTGCCCAGTTCTTCTCATTCGGCACAAACGATTTAACACAAATGGGCTTCGGCTTCTCACGTGATGATATCGGTACTTTCTTACCTGAATATCTCGAACAGAAAATTCTTCCGGAAGATCCGTTCCAGTCAATCGATCAGGATGCTATTGGTAAACTGATGGAAATAGCTGTTAAGGGCGGACGCGGAACAAGACCTGATCTTAAAATCGGTATTTGCGGCGAGCACGGCGGTGAACCTAAATCCGTTGAATTCTGCCACAAGATTGGTTTGAACTACGTAAGCTGTTCACCATTCAGAGTTCCGATTGCAAGATTAGCTGCTGCAAGAGCAATGGTTAATGAATTGAAAGCTGCCCCGGTTAAAAAAGCAAAACCTGCTGTTAAAAAAGCTAAACCGGTTGCAAAGAAAAAAGCAGCAAAGAAAAAATAAATGATTAACAAAATCTACGGTTAGAAAAGTAACTTTAGATTTTTATTTTAATGTTGATTTAACTTCCTTTCCCCTTCTCCTCTTGTGAGAGGGGGAAAATGGAAGTAAGAAAATTAAAATCGTGCGTAACATTAGTTACAAATTATAAGTAGGAGCGAAAATGAAACTATCTGATTTCAGATATAATTTGCCTAAAACATCAATCGCTAAACACCCGGCATCTAAAAGAGACCATTCAAAAATGATGGTGCTCAATAAAGAAAAGCAAACAATAGATACTAAAAAATTTGTTGACATTCTGGATTTCATGGAAAAAGGAGATACACTTGTTATCAACGAAACTAAAGTTATCCAGGCCCGTTTGTTCGGTAAAAAGGAACGTACAAACGCAAAGATAGAAGTTTTTCTTTTACGTGAACTGAATAAAGACGAGGCTATATGGGATGTAATAGTGGATCCGGCAAGAAAAGTAAGAATAGGTAACAGGATTTATTTTAACGATAAACTATGGTGCGAAGTAATTGACAACACTACATCAAGAGGCAGAACGGTAAGGTTTAATCAGCCGGGAAATATTTTTAAAGCAGTTGAGAAAATTGGATTGACTCCATTGCCTCCGTATATAAAACGTGATCCTGTTCCTGAAGATAAAGACGATTACCAAACAGTGTTTGCAAAAGTTGACGGAGCAGTTGCTGCACCTACAGCAGGTTTACACTTTACAACCGAACTGATGGATAAGATAAAGAAAAAAGGTGTAAAGATTGCACCTGTTCTTCTTCATATCGGGTTAGGTACTTTCAGACCTGTAGAAGTTGAAGACCTTACAAAACATAAAATGGATTCCGAATTTTTTGAGATTTATCCTGAATCAGCTGAAACAATAAATAAAACCATTACTTCCAAAGGAAAAGTTTTTGTGGTTGGCACAAGCTGTACGCGGGCGCTTGAAAGTAGTGTAACAGCGGAAGGATTTGTAAAACCAAACAGAGGATGGACAGATAAATTCATCTTTCCACCATATGAATTTAAAATTGCCGATGCCCTGATAACAAATTTCCATGCACCGGAATCAACTTTAATTATGCTGGCCTCTGCATTTGCCGGGTATGATTTCCTTATGAAAGCATATAAGAAAGCAATGAAAGACGGCTACAGATTTTTAAGCTATGGCGATGCAATGCTTATAATTTAATTGAAGCGAACAAAAAGAATAGAATTTAGAATTGAAAACGTTTGCAATTATTCCTGCAGCTGGAAAAGGACAGAGATTTGGTGAATCCTTACCGAAGCAATTTCATCAAATTAAAGGTAAAGAAATCCTTGTTTATACATTGGAAATCTTTCAAAACTGTTCTTTGGTTGATGAAATAGTTATTCCCACAAGGCAGGAATATTTTAAGCTGGTTTTTCAGCTTGCAGAAAAATATAAAATTACAAAGCTGAAAGCGGTAATTGAAGGCGGCAAGGAAAGGCAGGATTCGGTTTATAATGCTGTTACCTCAATTGAAGCTGAGAAAAATGATTTAGTTATTGTTCACGATGCAGCACGCCCATTACTGACTGAAAAACTGCTTGCTTATGCTGTAAAAGCGGCAAAAAAATACGATAATATATTAGTCGCGTTCAAGGGAAAAGACACGCTTGTGCGTAAAGAAAAAAATGTTCTTGATTATATTGACAGGAAAAATATTTATTACGTTCAGACTCCGCAAATTTTCAGGTACTATATTCTGAAAGATTCTATGGAAAAAGCATACAAAGAAAATTTTTACGGAACTGATGAATCAATGCTTGTTATTAAAGCAGGTTATAAAGTTGAAATTGTTGAAGGCCCGTTTAGTAATATCAAAATTACTACTCCTGAAGATTTGGAATTGTTTGAAAAGTTAGTTCTTTAAGTTTAAACTTAGATATAATTATCCTAAATATAATCCTTGAATTTAAGTGTTCATATAAGTAAAATTGATCTGCAAAAAATAAAAAGTTCATAGAGTTATAATGTATTTATTAGCAACTATAGTTATTCTTTCATATTTAATTGGCTCAATACCAACAAGTATTTTAATTACCCGGTGGGTAAAAGGTGTAGATATAAGAAACTACGGCAGCGGTAATGCCGGCGGCACAAATGTTTTCAGAGTTGTTGGCTGGAAATATGGAATTCTTACAATTATTCTTGATGCCCTAAAAGGAGCAATTGCAGTAATATTTATTGCCCGTTTGCATTACGGAAATATGCCTTTTGAAAACATAACTCCCTTTGATGATTTTACTCTTATCCAGATTATTGCAGGTGTCTCTGCCGTAGTTGGACATATATGGACAATCTTTGCCGGATTCCGCGGCGGAAAAGGAATTGCAACAGCACTTGGGTTTATGCTTACTTTATGTACAATTGATATGCTGCTTGCATTGGTTGTGTTTATGATTGTTGTTCTGATTACAAAATATATCTCTCTCGGTTCAATACTGGCAGCTGTTTCTGTTCCTGTTATTCTTGTAGTAAGAGAAAATGTTTTTGGTGTAGATATTCCAGGCTATAATTTGATTTTACCTTTCACAATTGGAGTGGTTGGATTGCTTATATTTACACACAGGAAAAATGTTGCGAGATTAATAAAAGGAACGGAAAACAAAATTCATTTTTCCAAAAAGAAGAATTCAAAATAAATTTTAATAAAAAAGCAGGTACACAAACCTGCTTTTTTTATATCATTAAGTTTTAAAACCCGCGCATTAAGTATCCCGCAAATTTTAAACCCCTGAACCATTTTATCTATCCTTCTCAAATATTATATTTCAATTAATAATTAAAGAATGCATATGAGAATATCAGTATTAGGCGCAGGTGGCTGGGGAACAACACTGGCAATTTTGCTTCATAATAACGGACACAACGTTACACTGTGGGAAATTGACAAATCCTATGCAAAAAAATTAAATAAGGCCGGCGAGAATAAATTATATCTTCCCGGAATTGAAATCCCGGAAGGAATTGAGATAACTTCAGAACTTGATGAAGCAACGGACAATAAAAATATTATCGTACTTGCAGTCCCGTCACAATTCCTGCGCAGCGTTGTAAAGAAAATAAAATTTTCTGAGATAAAGAACTCTATACTTGTTAGCGTTGCAAAAGGTATTGAAACAAAAACACTTCTAACAATGTCGCAAATGCTTACGGATGTTTTCCCCAATATAAGCCAGGAGCAAATTGCAGCTTTATCAGGTCCAAGTCATGCCGAAGAAGTTAGCAGGAAAATCCCTACTGCTGTTGTATCTGCTTCTATTTATGGCGATACTTCCTCTACAGTTCAGGCTGCATTTATGAATTCTTATTTCAGGGTTTACTCTTCTACAGATGTATACGGTGTTGAACTGGGGGGCGCGGTTAAAAATGTAATTGCAATTGGTGCAGGTATAATTGACGGGGCTAAGTTTGGCGATAATACTAAAGCCGCAATTATGACACGCGGAATAACTGAAATTACACGGCTTGGTGTTGCTATGGGTGCACGATCTGAAACATTCTGGGGATTATCCGGAATGGGCGACTTGATTGTAACGTGTATGAGCAAGCATAGTCGTAACCGCTTTGTTGGTGAAAAAATTGGCGAAGGGAAAACTTTAAAGCAGATTTTAAAGGTAATGAATATGGTTGCCGAAGGAATTGATACCTGTAAATCTGTTAAGCTTCTTGCAGAAAAAAATGAGGTTGATACTCCGATTGTAAACGAAGTTTATAAAGTGTTATTTGAAGACAAGGACCCTGTACAGGCAACAACGGATTTAATGACACGGGAAATGAAATCCGAACATTAGAACTATCCGGATTCCTCTTTTCAATTAACCTTTCACTTCAGTAATCGCTTCACGTTTAGTTGAAGAGGTAATCTGATTCAATTCCCTTACAATTGCCGTGTAAACTTTTTTTCCCTGGGCACTAACTTGTGAGATTGACACTTCCACATCAAACAACTGTCCATCGGACTTCAATCCTTTTAACATATTACGACTTACCATTTTCTTAATCAAAGTATTTTCATTTCCAAAATTCCTGATATGTTCTTTGTGCTTTCCCCTGTATTCAACAGGCAGAAGTATACCAATATCTTTTCCAATCATTTCAGCAGCACAATATCCAAAAACACTCTCAGCTGCTTTATTAAAACATAATATTCTTTGATCCTCATCTACAGAAATGATTGCATCCATTGCAGATTCAACAATTGCGTTCATTAGATCTTTATTTTCTTTAGATGCGGTTTCAAGGTTTTTTTGCCCGGTAATATCAACCCCTGAGCTTAATGTTCCGTTGATTTTTCCTGTTGAGTCTGTAAGAATAATATTTTCCCAATCTACTGTTCGAATACTTCCGTCTTTAGTTACAATTTTATTTTCAAATTTTGCCATTCCTTCCTTGTCTCCGGAAACAAATTCAAGGAATTTTTCCTTTAAATTATCTTTAATATCTGACGGGATAAAATTATCAAACCAGTTTAAACCAATTGCTTCTTTTTCACTGTATCCCAAAATGTTACAGCCGCGGTTATTAATCTGAACAATATTTCCATCCGTATCAAGTACAAGTAAAATAACTCCGGCAATATCAAAATACTTTTGAGCTTTATCCTTCTCTTCTTGTAGCTTTTTTTCCCACACTGCATGCTCTGTAACATTTGTTATAGTAAGCAGCAAAGCATACACTTTATCCCGCTCGTCCTTTAGTGGCGTAAGAGTCCAATCCCAATAATTTACACCTCTTTCCGGGAATAAAGGATTAAAAAATGGTCTTGAATAATAACTGCAGGTCTCGCCTGTTGCCACAGCTTCTTCAAATTTATCCTTAACATTCTCAATAGGAACAAAATCGAAATAATTTTTACCGGTATAGTAAGAGAATTCTCTTCCGTTAGCTTCCTGAAAAGCTTTATTTATTTTTATCACATTAAAATTCGTATCCATATAAACAAGCAATGAATTCGTATTATTAAAAATGGTATCAAGCAGCCGTGATGTCTCTTCTAATTTCTTCTCTCCTTTTTTTCTCTCGATAGAATATATAATCGATCTTATCAGCAGGTTATCATCAAAATGGCCTATCACAAGCAGGTCCTGCGCACCCTTCTCTGCAACTTTAATTGCCAGTTCTGCAGAAAGTAAATTGGACAATACAATTACGGGAATTTCAGGAAATGCTTTTTTTAATATCGTTAATGTTTCTAGTCCATGGCTATCCGGTAATTCCAGATTTATGAGGATAATATCAATCGGCAAGCTGCGAAGTTTTTCAAATCCTGATGCTAACTTAACACTATTATACAGTTCAAATTCGTTATGCCCGGATAGTTTTAACATATCGGAAATAATTCTTATACTGCCAAGGCTGTCTTCAATAAGCAATACTTTTCTTTTTTTCTTTTCCAAAGCGGCTCCTATTAAACTTGTTCCGTACTGCTTTAAGTACTTACAGGAAAAGCATAGATAATTTAAGATTTAAAAAATTTCTACTCAAGGCTTAACATTTTAGGTAAGGTTAAAGTTCATTCCGGGTTTGATATTTCTTTATTCATCTTTTATTTTTACTTCAAATGAATAATGAGAGTATAAAAATTTTATCCTCACCGGTTATGTATTTGAAATCGGTTGGACCAAAAAGGGCAGAATCCTTTGCCAAAATCGGAATTCATACCGTTAAGGACTTACTATTTTATTTTCCTTCTAGGTACTTAGATAGATCTACAATGCTTGATAGCAGCAAAATTTATGAGTATGTAATAAACAATTACGAGGGTGAAGTTACTATTCTTGGGAAAGTGATTGATAAGGAAATTATAAGGTATGCACGAAAAGAAATTCTGAAAGTCCAGATGCGGGATAGTAAAGGATTTTTTGAATGTGTCTGGTTCCATGGAGTAAAATATATGAAAGACCTTTTCAATCCCGGAGATATTTTTGCTGTTGCAGGAAAACCAGTATTAACTAAATACGGTCATCTTGAATTTGTTCATCCTGATTTAGACAGGATAACCGAAACCGAATCAAACCAGTTTTTAAACACAGGTAAAATTATTCCTGTCTATAGAATTTCAAAAGAACTGAAAGCTTCTAATCTGGGCGACCTAAGCTTGAGAAGAATAATTAACTCGGCAGTTGAAAAATATTCAGCTCACCTGCAGGAAACACTGCCTGAAGAAATTATTAGCATGCATAACCTGATGCCGATAATTGAAACCGTCAGGAATCTGCATTATCCATCTGATATGCAAACGCTTAACGAAGCACTGCACCGGCTGAAATTTGAGGAAATCCTTTATCTCGAAATTCTTATTGTTTTAAGAAAACAAAATTATCAAACCAAACGCGTAGGCAATTCATTTACAATCAAAACAAATCTCGTCTCAAGATTTCTTAAATCTCTTCCGTTTGAACTGACTAAAGCGCAGCTAAAGGTACTTGGTGAAATTAGAAGAGATATGGAAAGCGCTAAACCAATGAACCGGCTATTGCAGGGTGATGTAGGCAGCGGTAAAACTATCGTTGCATTAATTGCGATGCTCATTTCTAAAGATAATGGTTTTCAGTCTGCCTTGATGGTTCCGACTGAGGTTCTGGCAATGCAACATTTTAATAACATTAGCAGATTAGTTAATCCTTTCGGAATAAAGACAGCACTTTTAATTGGTGGACAAAAAAAATCAGAACGGAATGTGATTTTAAAAATGCTCGCCTCGGGTGAACTGGATTTTATTATTGGTACACATGCCCTCTTCGAGGAGAATGTTGAATTTAATAATCTCGGTTTTGTAATTATTGACGAGCAGCATCGTTTTGGTGTTGCACAAAGATTAAATATTATAAGCAAAGGAATTTCACCGGATGTAATTGTAATGTCTGCCACTCCAATTCCAAGAACTCTTTCAATGACGGTTTACGGTGATCTTGATGTTTCCGTAATCGATGAAATGCCGAAGAACCGGAAGCCGATTAAAACTTATTTGCGCGGAGAGAAAAAACTTCCTGAGATTTATAAATTTATAATTGATAAAGCGAAGGCAGGTTTGAAAACTTACATAATTTATCCGCTTGTTAAGGAATCTGATAAACTTGAGCTAAAAGCTGCCATTGCACATTATGAAGAATTGAAAAATCATCATCTTAAAAATTTACAGGTCGGGTTAATTCACGGGCAGATGTCTTCAAAGGAAAAAGACGAAGCAATGTCTGCATTTGCACAAGGACAGTATGATGTTCTTGTAGGAACTACTGTTATTGAAGTTGGAATTGATATTCCCGAAGCGAACATAATAATCATTAATGATGCTCACCGTTTCGGACTTTCTCAATTGCACCAGTTAAGAGGAAGAGTCGGCAGAGGTAACCAGCAATCCTTCTGTATCCTTGTTACAAGAGATGAATTTGCTGAAAAAATTAATTCTGCAATCAATTCAGAGTTTCTTTCTCCTTCCCAGCTGGAAAAACAAAAAACGATTACAAGACTCCAGTCGATGGTAAAATACAACAGCGGATTCGACATTGCCGAGATAGATTTTAAATTACGCGGACCCGGAGATGTCTTCGGGGTAAGGCAAAGTGGTATGCCCGAGTTGAAATACATCAACGTTGTTGAAGACACGACACTCATCATGCAAGCCAGGGATGCGGCTTTCAGGCTTATTGCAGAAGATCCCAATCTAAGTTTTCCTTCTCACAAAGTTATCAGGACAAACCTTATTTCATCTTACAAAGACAAACTTCACTACTCTAAAATTGCATGAAGATGATTTTTTTCATGCAGAATTAATTTTTTCTCCTGCATCACAAAAAAAAATTTTTTGATTCTATTTTTTAAAAATTGTTTCATTCAAAAAAAACTTTTTTTATTTTTACAAGTGTTATTAAAAAAATTTTTTCTGTTGACGATGATAAATGTGAAGATTGATTAAGAAAAAATTTTATAACGAAAAAATTTTGTATACAAAAAAGTAAGGAGCAACTATCACATTTCACTTTGACGGCATTCGGTTGAATGTTGCGCTTACATATAATGTAAGACCGGAAGAAGAATCGATAAAAAAAATTCTACCTTCCAATGAAATCGTCTCCTCAAAATCAAACTTATCTCAGACTCCACAACCAAAATTCAACGACGCCTATGCTGAGTGGGATACTTTTGAAACGATTGATGCTGTTAGGAACGCACTTTCACTCTATAATAACGTCAATTTGGTTGAAGCGGATGAAAATGCATTTGAAAAGTTAAGAACTCTTAAGCCTGATATCGTATTTAATGTTGCAGAGGGTCAAAATGGAATAAGCCGCGAAGCCCAGATACCGGCGATGCTTGATATGCTTAAGATTCCTTACACCGGATCAGACCCTTTAACCCTTACTACTTGTTTGGATAAAGCAAGAACCAAAGAAATTCTTACTTACCACAGAATTAAGAACGCAAAATTTATTACCGCATTTGCAAAAGAAGATTTAAAAGATTTTAAACTAAGATTCCCTGTTTTTATTAAACCTATAGGCGAAGGTTCAAGCAAAGGTATCTTCAACAATTCTTTTATTCAAAACATGAAAGAACTTGAAGAAGCTCTCGAAACCAACACAAATATTTATAATCAGCCTTCATTAATAGAGGAATACTTACCGGGAAAAGAATTTACGGTAGCAATGCTTGGTAATGATGGCGATTTGAACGTACTGCCGATTGTTGAAATGAACTTTGATACATTGCCGGGAGATTTAATACCGATATATTCTTATGAGGCAAAGTGGATTGTTGATAAGAAAGAAAATCCATTAGACATCTTTAAGTGTCCTGCAGAAATTCCAAAGGAATTGGAACAGAAAATTAAATTAGTTGTAACTAAAGCATATAAGGTTTTAAATTGCAAAGACTGGAGTCGTATTGACGTGCGTTTAGATTCTGATGGCGAACCAAACATAATTGAGATTAATCCTTTGCCGGGAATATTACCCGATCCAAAGGATAATTCATGTTATCCAAAGGCAGCAAGAGCATTTGGATTGAATTATAATGATATGATTAATTCTGTACTGTTCATTTCAGCAAAGAGACATAAGCTTATATGATAAACAGTCAGAGTAAAATATTAATTTGCTATAATGAGCCGGTAAAATTATTTGATAATTATATCGGCAAGAAAATTAAGTCCTCTGTAGATGATGTTGATACTTCCGAAAGCGAACTTGCCAATCAAATCGGAATAATTATAACATCACTACAGGAAAATTTTGAGAACATTGAAGTTCTATCTTTAAATCAGAACATCGAATCATTCATTACAAAGATTAAAAGATACTCTCCCGATGTTATTTTTAATCTTGTTGAATCAGTAAATGGAATTGCAAACTACGAAGCATTTATTGCCGGCTTGTATGAGCTTCTTCAGGTTAATTACACCGGAAACACACCAATTTGTCTTGCCACTTGTTTAGATAAATCTAGGACAAAGCAGGTTCTGGCTTCGCATAAGATTAAAGTACCCGGCTATTACATTGCTCAATTTAAAAACAAAGAGTACTTAAATGAGCTGGGTCTGGAGTTTCCGGTAATTCTAAAATTGCTTAAAGAAGATGCAAGCATTGGAATTTCGGAATTCTCAGTTGTAAATAACATTGCCGAAGTTAATGAGCGATTGGAATTCCTTTATAAAACTTACAAGCAGGATGTTCTTATTGAAGAATATATAAACGGCAGAGAGTTTAACGTTGCCATATTAGGCGGCATGGTTTTGCCTGTTTCAGAAATTGATTTTACCGGCTTACCAAAAGATTTTCCTAAAATAGTTACCTATGAAGGTAAGTGGTCTCCTCAAAGTGTTTACTTTAAGTACACAAATCCCGTTTGTCCCGCAGATATTAATGACAATCTGAAATTAAAATTGGAAAGCATTGCATTAAAAGCTTACCAGGCATTAAACTGCAGGGACTATGCCAGGGTTGATATTCGTCTGAATAAAAATAATACTCCTTATGTTATCGAAGTAAATCCAAATCCGGATTTATCGACAGATGCCGGCGTAGCTCGTGCATCAGGAGCAGCAAATATCGGTTACCCTGAACTGCTTAAAACAATTATTAATTTTGCAATCGAAAGGAAAGTAAATGATACGAAAGTTAAAGTCTGACGACAGACAGCAAATAGTTGATCTGCTTTCCCGCATTAGTAATTTTAAAAAGGTTGAATGCGAAGTGGCAATGGAATTAATTGATATTGCTATCATAAGACCGGAGCAAGAGGATTATAACATTTTTGTTTATGAAGACAATGGAAAGATTGAGGGTTACCATTGTACTGGTAAGAGACCTCTTACAGATGGAGTTTTTGATTTGTACTGGATTGTTGTTGATCCGGAGGTACAAGGCAAAGGTATTGGCAAACAGCTTCTTAAACATTCGGAAGAATTAGTTGCTAAGAACAACGGAAGATGGCTGCTTGCAGAAACATCATCTAAAGATGACTATGATGCTACAAGAAATTTTTATTTAAGGAATAAATACACGATAGTCGCTGAGATAAACGACTTCTATTCCTTGAATGACAGCATGATTATTTTCGGAAAATATTTTAACTAAATATAAAGGGAAAATCGATGGAACAATGGCAGCAAATGCTCAGGCAGAGCATTCATACGGTCGATCAATTAGTGGAAAAATTTAACCTTGACCGGAACATTGCCGGTCAGTTGGATAAGTTCTTCCAGGCCAGAATAAATCCCTATTATCTAAGCCTCATTCGCACTCCGGGAGATCCTATCTGGAAGCAATGCGTTCCCCATCAGGATGAACTTGAAGACATGGACGCAAGCGAAGATCCGTTAAACGAAGATGCAATGAGCCCTGTTCCTAATATTACACATCGTTACCCCGATCGTGTACTGTTTCTTGTTACAAGTCAGTGCGGAATGTACTGCAGGTTCTGTACACGCAAGAGAAAAGTCGGCAACTCCGATAAAATCTCAATGCGCAATCTCGAATCTGCATTTAATTATATAGAAACTCATAAAGAAATCCGTGACGTTATACTTTCAGGCGGTGATCCGTTGATGCTTACCGATACTATGCTTGAAAAAATATTAAAGCGTTTACGTCAGATTCCTCACCTGGAAATTATTCGTATCGGTTCTAAAATGCCGTGCGTTTTACCGCAGAGAATAACTCCCAAGCTTTGCAATATGATTAAGAAGTATCATCCTGTTTATGTAAACACTCACTTTAATCATCCGTGGGAAGTTACACCTGAGAGTAAAAAAGCATGCGAGATGCTGGCTGATGCCGGTATACCTGTTGGCAACCAGACCGTTTTAATGAAAGGTGTAAATGACGATCCTGCCGTTATAAAAGAATTGATGCAGAAGTTATTGTTCATGCGTGTAAAACCGTATTACCTTTATATGGCTGATGAAACAAAAGGTGCCAACCATTTCAGGACTTCAATTCGTAAAGGAATTGAGATAATGGAAAACCTCCGCGGCCATACAAGCGGGCTTGCAATTCCTTACTTTGTAATAGATGCGCCCGGCGGCGGCGGAAAAATTCCTTTACTGCCGGAATATGTTCTTCACCATGATGATGAGAAGATTATTATGCGCAATTACAAAGGTGAAGTTTATATGTATGAAGATATTGAAGGCAAGAAAGAAGCGCTTAGAAAAATAAATCTTGAAAAGAAAAGCCGTAACGGTAAACAGCCTAAAAAGCTTAAGGAATATAAGCCGGAAGAGTTTACTGAAATGGTTCTAAGCGAAATATAAAAGTATTTTTTGTTCTCAGATAGTTTTAACACACCCTTTCTTTCCCTTTATCGGAAAATCTGAAGGGGTGTGTTTTTTTATGTAGTAAAAATTTTCTCTCACCCGATTTTTCCTTAGTTTTCTTCCGCACAATTACAAATTATTAACAGGTTTGAAATGAAAACAAGATTTATTAATGCCTACCGCGGAAACACATTCTTCCTTATGAACATTTTGAAAGACCTTAAAGATGAAGATATGATGTTAAATACAGGAGAATCCAATACTATCGGCTGGATACTTGGCCACATTACACACTCCAGGGGATCATTACTTAAAAGATTTAACAAGGATGTTGAGATTAAAGAATTTGAAAAGAACTTTGAGCGTGGTGCAGTAAAGAATAAAGATCTTAAGGTTAACCTTGCGGAAACATTAAAAGATTTTTCATCCCGCGGGGAAATGCTTGCCGGGACTTTTGAGGAATTTACTGATGAAGATTTCAATAAAGATCTTGGAATACCTATGCCGGGAGGCAAAAGTGATGCTGCAACTGTTCTTTCATTCTTAACCTGGCACGAAACATTTCACATCGGACAAATTGATTTGATAAAAGCAGCCTGCGGTAAAGGCGGAATAAAGTAAGCACAAATACTTTGTGGTAATAACCCCTTGTTGTAATAGCCCACGACTTAAGTCGTGGGTTGCAATTTATTAAACAAAATTTTACCTGCCTAATCGAAACTTTAGTATAGATAACACGATCATGCTTTCACTTACCCACACGGAGAAGTTCTAAATATTTTTCTCCTAAAACAGCATTCTTATATCTGTTTGCATCCCAGAGATCTTCCGTTTCCGGAATGAGATTATAGAATATGAGATTGTTATTAACTCTTTCCCATTTGAACAACGCCCAATCCTTTGTTTGCCTGTTCTTTAATGTAATGGTATTTATGTTTTGCGGACATTCAGCACACATAAGTGGAATGGAATATTCATTATAACCGGGAAAGCCTGTAACTGTTCCATCTGAAAGGAAGCGGATTATTACAGTAGTATCTTCTGCCGAAGTATATTTGCCGGAAAGGTAGGTATCATTAATAAAATATAATATGCCGTTTTTATGATTGTACTTTTCAGGTAATGGTATAAAGGTCATCGTTTCAGAAAGATAGTTAACCAGCAATTTATAATTATCGTTTGTACGGATTAGTTTTAATTCTGCTTTATCCTCATCTCCCTGCCAGCTTAATATCATTTCATTTTCAGATTCACCGGTAATTTTCATTTGCCAGCTTTCCATTGCCCTAGTAAAAAGCGCTTCAGAGGAATTTTTTTCGAAATAAATTTGCAGCAAGCCAAAAAATAAGCAATCCAACTCCTTTGGTGTCTTACCCTGGGCAAGAGCAGAATGCAAATCCTCACGGAGCCAGATGTTGTTTTTGATACTTCCCTTTTCCTGAAAGAGATTGATCTGATTACCGGCAGAGAAGGTGTAAAAGATTATGAAGCAAAATATCTTACTTAGTAAAACTCCGTACATATTTATGTTTCCTCGTAATTGGTGAAATTTACAATAATCATTTTCTTTGATATTGATATATCTCCATACTTCAGGCTATAGAAATGAATTCCGGAGGATACCTCATTGCCGATATTGTCCTTTCCATCCCAGGTTACAGAATATTCACCGGCAATTTTATTTTCATTAACAAGAGTTTTTATTTCCCTATTTAGGATATCATTGATGTTCATATGCAATGACTATTATTTTTTACTCTTTAATAA
>QZKB01000172.1 GCA_003599415.1 Ignavibacteriales bacterium
TAAATGATGAATCTGCAGGTTCATAAATTATTTTTCCGAACGAGCTTGTTGCAGAAAACAGAACAACAAAAATTAAAATTTTAAATGCGATCTTTTTCATAAATATCCGTTTAGTTATTTAAGAATTAAACAAATCTGGAATATATTAGTTTCAAAAAACTCAGAGAACTTTTTTTACCAATACCTTATCAATCCGGTTTCCATCCATATCAACCACTTCGTAAGAAATTCCATCACTTTCAAATTTATCTCCCGAGCGGGGAATTTTTTCAAGTTTCATCATTATAAACCCGCTTATAGTCTGGAATCCTTCTTCGTTTTCACCTTCAAGTATTTCAATGTTAAATAATTCCTTAAAATTATCAACAGGAATTAACCCGTCAATTAACCAGGAACCGTCATCTCTCTTAATGGCTGCTGGTTCATCCTGCCCATCCGATGCAGGAAATTCACCCAGCACCTGTGTTACAATATCATTAACAGTAACTAATCCCTGTATGCCGCCGTATTCATCAATAACAATTGCTACATGGTTTTTGGTTTCCTTAAACTTTTCAAGCAATGTAAGCGCACGCGAAGTTTCAGGTATATATAACGGACGGATAAGATTTTCTTTAATGGAAATTGCCTTCTTTTCCAGAAGTAAATTGAATAGATCCTTAATCCGGATAATACCCAGCATATTATCTATTGTATCTTCGCATACAGGATAATATGAGTATTTTGTTTCAGCAATTATTTTAAGATTTTCTTCAAGTGATAATGAAACATCAAGCCAGGAAATTTGCGTTCTTGGCGTCAAAATAGATTCTACTCTCTTATCTCCGAATTTAAAAACTGAGTCGAGGATTTCTTTTTCTGTCTTCTCAATAATTCCTGCGGTCTTTCCTTCACGAATTAATATTTTTATTTCTTCTTCTGTTACGGTTGGCTCTGTAGATGGTTTAATTCTGAGAAGCTTAAGAATGATGTTCGATGAAACCGTAAGGAAACTTACAACGGGTTTTGCTATCGTAGAAATCCAGTTCATTGGCACGGCAACTAAAAGTGCAATTTTCTCCGGGTTATTTATTGCAATTCTTTTAGGGACCAATTCGCCTACTATAAGTGAAAGATATGTAATGAGTGAAACGACAAGAAAATATCCAAGAAACTGGCTGTATTCTTTTAGCGCAGGAAATTGATTGAAATACTCCACAAGTTTTTCTGCTAAAGTAGCGCCGCTGAATACACCGGCAATAATTCCAATTACGGTAATACCAACCTGTACGGTGGATAAAAATTTCCCCGGTGAATTAAAAAGCTCAAGAGCAATTTTATATCTTTTATGTCCCTTCTTTGCAAGATGTTCAAGCCGGGCTTTTCTTAATGAAACTACCGCAATTTCCGACATTGCAAAAATCCCGTTCGCAATAAACAAAACCAAAAGGATGAGTATTTCAACAGCTACATTTTCCATTCAAAATCATTTTTTTCTATTCAAAGATACTAAAAAAGAATTTTGTAATTCAGTTTGGCGTTTATAATGAACCGGGATTTATACTGCGGTTCCCCGGTAACTTAAAAAATATTTTAAGCTGAAGGATTTTTATGTTCTTCATGTCATTTAAAATAAATATTATTATTAGTACTATGTAGCCATTAAAAAATTCTTTTTGAGGTTTTTATGAGGTCAATTCTTTTAATTATTTTAATTACAGCTATGATTACAACACAAGCACAGCAAATATCTGTTCCTTATTCTCGTTATGTATTACCTAACGGATTAACTGTTCTCTTGCACGAAGATCATTCAACCCCAACAGTAAGCGTTAATACCTGGTTTCATGTAGGATCTGCAAATGAAAAACCGGGCAGAACAGGCTTTGCTCATTTATTTGAACACCTCATGTTTGAGGGTTCGGGAAATGTTCCGGAAGGAAAATTTGACGAATGGCTTGAAGCTGCGGGCGGAGAAAATAATGGATCAACAAGCAACGATAGAACAAACTACTGGGAAAATGTTCCTTCAAATGCTTTGGAACTCGCTCTCTTTCTTGACTCTGACAGGATGGGCTATTTAATTAATGCTATGACTCCTGAAAAAGTTGACGGGCAGAGAGATGTTGTGAAAAATGAACGCAGGCAAAGCTACGAGAACGCACCTTATGGCCTTGCGGAAGAAACAATTTATAAAAATCTTTACCCTGCTGGACATCCTTATAATTGGACAACAATTGGTTCAATGGCAGATTTAAGTGCCGCAAGTTTTGAAGATGTTGTTGAATTTTTCAAACTCTATTATGCGCCAAACAATGCTTGCTTATCAATAGCGGGAGATATTAAAACAGGAGAAGCAATAAAACTTGTTGAAAAGTGGTTCGGAGAAATACCAAAAGGAAAACCTGTCCCAATGATTGATCCCGTTCCGGCTCAACTTAATGAAGAAAAAATTATAACCCTTGAAGATAAAGTACAATTACCGAGATTATACGTTAACTGGATATCCCCTGCCCAGTACACACCAGGTGATGCAGAAATGGATATTCTCGGCGCAATATTATCAAGAGGAAAAAACTCAAGGCTTTATAACAAACTTGTTTATGAACTCCAGATTGCCCAGGATGTTTTTGCTTATCAAAGTTCGGGAAAAATTTCATCTCAGTTTATGATAGTAGCAACTGCAAGAGCAGGTCATTCCTTAGATGAAATAATGAAAGTCATCCAGGATGAGATAGATAAAATAAAAAATGAACCTCCGACAGACAGGGAAATTCAAAGAGCAGTAAACCAATATGAAGCCGCTTTTCTTGATGCGCTTGAACGTTGCGGTGGCTTTGGCGGTAAAGCTGACATGCTGAACGGTTATTATTATTTAACCGGCAACCCGGATTATTTTAATGAAGATTTATCCCGCTACAAAGCTCTGAGCGCAAAAGATATTCAGGCAGTTGCCAATTCGTATTTGCCCAATGATGGCAGAGTAATTTTAAGTGTTGTTCCAAATGGTAAAACTGATTTAGCTATCAGGGAGGGCAAATAACATGAAGACGTTAATTAAAGTATCTTTAGTAGTGATGATGGTTTTATTCAATATGGAAAATATAAACGCACAAAAGCCGGACAGATCGAAATTACCCGAACTTCCACCACCGGCTAAACTGGTTCTTCCTGCAATAGAGCAGTTTGAACTTTCGAATGGTTTGAAAGTTTATTTGATGGAGAAACATGAAGTACCTCTTGTTCAACTAAATCTGATTGTAAAAACTGGCAGCATAAACGACCCTAAGAATAAAGCAGGTCTTGCTAATATTACAGCTGATATGATGGACGAAGGAGCCGCCGGTAAAAATTCACTGGAATTAGCGGATGCAATAGATTACCTTGGCGCTAAAATAAATACAAACAGCGACCAGCATTTTACCGGAATTTATCTTCATACTCCGCTTTCTAAATTTGATGATGCATTAAAATTGTTTGCAGATATTTCGCTTAAACCGGAATTCCCACAGAATGAACTTGAAAGGAAAAAGAAGGAAAGACTGACTACAATTATGCAGTGGTTCGATCAGCCAAATGCAATCGCTTCTATTTCATTCAGCCAATTGCTTTACGGCAAGGACAACCCCTATGGCAAACCTGCAATCGGGTATGAACAAACAATTAAAGATTTCTCATCCGACGATTTAAAGAATTATTATCAGAAATATTTCAAAGCTAATAATGCTTTTATTATTGCAGTCGGAGATATTAAAAAGGAAACGCTTTTAACTAAACTGGAAAATTATTTTGGCAAATGGGAAAAAGGCAATGTAACCGTTAATGAATTAGAAAAACCGGAACAGGTTAAAACCACGAATATATGCCTAATTGATAAACCCGGCTCTGCACAATCAGTAATATATATCGGCAGAATTGGTGCAGCACGCGATACTAAAGATTATTTTGCCATTTCAATTATGAATACAATTCTCGGCGGATCATTCTCATCAAGGTTAAACCAGAATTTAAGAGAAACACATGGTTATACTTACGGCGCCGGATCAAGATTTATGATGAGATTGTACCCTGGCCCGTTTGTGGCTTCATCGCAGGTACAAACTGAAGTAACTGATAAAGCCTTACAGGAATTTTTTAATGAGTTCAAAAGAATAAATGAACCGATTCCCAACGAAGATTTAACAAGAGGAAAAAATTATCTTGCACTTGGCTATTCGGATAATTTCCAGACAGTATCAGATATATCCGGACAAATAGAAGATCTTGTCAGGTATAATCTTCCGGAAAATTATTTTAATGAATATGTTGAGAAGATACTTAATGTACCGGCAGATGAAGTTAATAACACAGCAAAGAAATATATTAATGCAGACCAGATGCTTGTAGTTGTTGTGGGTGATAAGGCAAAGATTGAGGACGGTATAAAAAAATTAAATCTCGGTGATGTTAAAACATATTCAATTGAAGATATGCTTGGAAAAATTCCGCAATTGACTAATTAGACTAAGTCATTTATTATTTCAGCGTCCCGGTTTCTAAGTTAATCATATAAGTAAAGAAACCAGGACGCCGTTTTATATCATTTATTAGTGATTTAAAATTAAAGGAGGACATATGGCAGCAAAAAAAATTCTCATGCTTGTCGGCGATTTTGTGGAAGATTACGAAGTAATGGTTCCTTTTCAATCTCTGCTTATGGTTGGGCATACCGTTCATGCAGTTTGCCCAGGCAAAAAAGCCGGAGAAAAAGTTAGAACAGCAATTCATGATTTTGAAGGCGATCAGACTTATAGTGAAAAACCCGGTCATAATTTTGGGCTTAACGCTACATTCGATGAAGTGAAAGCAGAAGATTATGATGCGCTTGTAATTCCAGGCGGACGTGCACCTGAATACCTGCGATTGAATAAATCAGTAATCCAGATCGTTCGTCAATTTGCAGACAAGAAAAAACCTATTGCCGCAATTTGTCATGGCCCGCAGATACTTGCCGCTGCCGGGATTTTAAAAGGATTTAGCTGCAGCGCTTATCCCGCTGTTGGACCCGAAGTAGAAGAAGCAGGAGGAAGATTTGCAGATATACCGGTAGATAAAGCATATGTGGATGGTAACCTTGTTACTGCACCTGCCTGGCCGGCTCATCCTGAGTGGATTGCAAAATTCCTGCAGGTGCTTGGCACTAAAATAGAACTCTAGTAATAATCAATCCTTCCTCTTTTAATTTGAGGAAGGATTTTTTTAACAACTCAGTACAAAAAAAATTTTCCAACAATCTCTAAACGATATATCAATTTTATTCTGCCTGGATATTTCCATATTTAAATCAACTGAGACAAAAATCAAATCTTTGAATTTTTAAATTACTTGATACTTGTTTATTTCAGATTATTTCTATAGAATAAAATAAGGCAGGACTACATCGAATTACCCTGGAATAGTACTTCTTAATTCTACTTATTCCTTAAAAACAGTTTAATAAATTAATAATTTTTTTACCGCGGTATTGAACTGGAAATTAAGTAAGTCCTGAATTATTATTTCTAGCAACGAAACAATTAAAGGAGGAATTTTAATGAAACGTAATGTTTTACTTTTTTCTATTGTGTTTTTTATCTCAAATGTTTTTGCACAGGTGCCAAACGGTGGATTTGAAAACTGGACTAACAGCATACCGGATGGATGGATGGGTATAAACATCGCAGGACATGAATCAATAACGCAAACAAGTTTTAAGCACTCAGGATCATCTGCTTTAAGCGGCAAAGTTGTTCTATGGCCGAATGTCGGTCTCTATCCCCCGGCGATTTATTCTTTCAACCAAACATCATTGGGCTTTCCTATTTCACAAAGATATAACACATTAAAAGGTTATTACGCATTCAAACCCAATGGCGGAGACAAGTTATATATTACAGTTACTATTCTTGACTCGAGCGATTTTTTTATTGGAAGCGGAGAAATTGAAGTAGAAGCCACCTCAGAAAATTACACGGCTTTCCAAATACCGATAACATACTTCTCTGAGAATACTGCTGTTTCCTGTTATATTGCGCTTGGAGTTAATGGACCAAATACGAATGAAGATTATCATGAAGGCACACAAATGTTTATTGATGATATTGAATTATCTATGGATGTTTCTTCTGATGTAAGGGATGATGTAAACATTAATTCATTCGAGTTGAAGCAGAATTATCCAAACCCGTTCAATCCATCTACAGTGATTAGCTATTCAATTCCGCAAAATGCATTTGTTACATTAAAGGTTTATAACATTCTTGGTAATGAAGTATCAACACTGGTAAACGAACAAAAAGCTGCAGGCAATTATAGTGTTACGTTTAATGCCTCTCAACTCTCAACAGGAATATATTTCTATACGCTGCAATCAGGTAATTATTCTGAAACTAAAAAACTTATTCTAATGAAATAGAACAATTAAAGTTTAGAGTGAAGAACGAAGAGTTGAGAATAGTTTTAATTCATTCTTCTCCGCCAAAGCCGGACTAAGTTCTCCACTCTACACTCTTTCTTTTTCTGTTTTAATTCCATAAATAGAAAAGGCTGCCACTGAGGACAGCCCTAATTTTCTATTCAAATTAGAATCAGTTTATTCAACATTTATAAGTGAAGGACAATAATCCTCCACATTTTTATAACCAAGCAGATTCAGAATTGTACCTGCAACATTAGCTAAACCGGCATCTTGTATTTCTGACATTTTATATTCGCCTGCATATTGCGGATCGAAAATGAAAAACGGAACAGGGTTTAGCGTGTGTGCTGTCTTGGGTGTTCTTATACCGTTCTTTTCCGTAAACATTTCATCTGCATTGCCATGATCTGCAGTTACAACTGCAAGACCACCAAGTTCCTCAACTACTTTAAGAAGTTTACCAACACATTCGTCAACAGTTTCAACTGCTGTAATTGCGGCTTCCATTATACCGGAATGACCAACCATATCGCCATTGGCAAAATTTATTCTTCCCCATTTGAATTTATTTGATTTAAGCAATTCGATTGATTTCTCGGTAATCTCATATGCTTTCATCTTTGGTGCCTTATCAAAAGCAATTTTATCTGAAGGAATCTCAAAATACTGTTCAAGTTTTTCATCAATATAACCGGAACGGTTGCCATTCCAGAAATAAGTTACATGTCCATATTTCTGCGTTTCGGAAATTGCAAAACTTGAAACGCCTTCAGCACATAAATACTCGCTCATCGTTCTGTCTATCTCAGGCGGAAATACAAGATAGTTCTTTGGAATATGCAGGTCGCCGTCATATTCCATCATACCGCAATAAAAAACGTCAGGAATTTTTCCACGAACAAATGTATCAAGATCCGCTTCCTCAAATGCTCTTGAAATTTCTATTGCCCTGTCGCCTCTGAAATTATAAAATACAACTGCATCTCCGTCGTTTATTTTACCAACAGGTTCATTCTTTTCATCAACTACAACAAATGAATCCATGTACTGATCGGTAATCTTAGTATCTTCAGCATAATATGTTTTAATTGCTTCAGAAGCTGATTTGAATTTTCTGCCTTCACCGTGAACATGAGCATCCCAGCCACGTTTTACAACACTCCAGTCTGCATTGTACCGGTCCATTGTAGTAATCATTCTTCCGCCACCGGAAGCTATTTTATAATCCAGATTTTTTTCCTTTGATAATTTCATAAGCAATTCTTCAAGAGGAAGTACGTAATCAAGAGCAGATTTTTCGCAAACGTCTCGACCATCAAGCAAAGGATGAACACGCAACTTCTTTATTCCTTCTTCAGCACATTTTTCAATCAATGTAAAAAGATGTTTGATGTGCGAATGAACGTTTCCGTCAGATAATAAACCAATGAAATGTACTACCCCACCTTTTTTTCCAGTCTCCAAAACTTTTTTCCAGGTTTCGGATTGAAATATCTTACCGCTTTCAATTGCTTTATTAACCAATGAAGCTCCCTGCGCAAAAACTCTACCTGCGCCAAGTGCATTATGCCCTACTTCGCTGTTACCCATATCATCATCAGATGGCAGGCCGACAGCAGTACCATGCGCTTTTAGTTTAGTCTGAAGCGGCAACGTAAATAATCTATCTAAGACAGGAGTTTTAGCCATATAAACAGCATTGTTAGGAGCATTTTTACCAATTCCAATTCCATCCATAACAATAAAAAGAAGCGGACCTTTTCTTCCGTTAAATGATTTTAGTTTTTCTAAGTGTAATTCCATTTTTACCTTTCCGGATTTTAATTGTTGCTAAATTTTTCTTTTTAAATATATTGAAAATGCTCAAGAGATACAGGTTCAATTTTTCCGATTTCTGTTTGCTTCATTCTCAAAAAAACAATAACTAGCGCATTCTTATTTTGGCTGTTGTTAAAGTATTTCTACTTATTTATTTTAGCAGTCAGTTAAGGAGTTTTTATGAAAAACGGTCTGCTTTACAATTATCTTGATGATGATCAGCTTTTAAGAATTTCAAATAAAATAAAAGAGATGGAAGCGTCTACTTCCGGGGAAATCCGTGTAAGTATTAAAGAGAAAAAGCCGTTCAGAAAAAAGAATAATGAAATTAAAACTCTTGCCCAGGAAGAATTTTTCAAATTAAAAATGGATTCAACAAGAGACAAAACAGGAATAATTATATTTATTCTTTTAAGAGAAAAGCAGTTTTACATCCTTGCTGACTCCGGTATAAATGAAAAAGTTGAGCAGGATAAATGGGACAAAATCCGCGATCAGATGCAGGAGAAATTCCAGAAAGGTTATTTTGCCGAGGGAATTTTATTAGGCATTGAAAAGGTCGGGAGTGAACTGGCCAAATATTTCCCGATAAAATCCGATGATACAAATGAATTATCTAACCGGGTAGCATTTTAAAACTTACCGGCAATTTCCTATATCTTGCCTAATAATAGCCACAGGAATTTATTTCTATATTTGAACTTTAATCCGGAATTTTTATGTTTATAAAAAAATATTAAGAAAGATTGAGTTATGAAGAGACGACGATTTATTAAAAATAGCTTACTTGCCGGAATTGGTTCTGTTCTTGCTTCGCCGTTTATAAGTGATAATCAAAAAGCGCACGCAATTATTAAACCTGCTCATACACCAGAACCGGAAAACTGGAGCGATAACAATATTACCCTTACCTGGATTGGGCATTCAACTATACTGCTTAATTTTTACGGGACATGGATTTTAACCGACCCGGTTTTCTTTGAGCGAATCGGTATTTACTGGCTCAATACAAACTGGGGACCATCAAGGTTTTCTCATCCGGCTTTAGATATTGATAAAATACCCAAACCGGATATTATGCTTCTTTCGCACGCTCATATGGATCATATGGACTACCTTACACTGAAGGAGTTTGCTAATAAATTTCCAAACCAGATTGATTTTGTAACCGCTTTGAACACCAGTGACGTAATAGAAGATTTGCCATGGAAATCAATTAAGGAGTTAGACTGGAACGATTCCTATTCATTAAACTCAATAAATATTACCGCAAAAGAAGTAAAACATTTTGGCTGGAGATATCCCTGGGAAAATGACCGCTCCAAGGGAAATTTCAAAAACGGAAGAAGCTACAATGCATACATACTGGAGAAAAACGGGAAAAAAGTTTTATTTGGCGGTGATACAGCATTCATGAATAAATTCGAAAATATTTATGATAAAGATATCGATATATCAATTATGCCTATTGGCGCATACAGACCATGGAGATGGAATCATTGCAATCCTGAAGAAGCGCTGATTATGACGGACAAAATTAAAGCGAAATACTTTATTCCGATTCATACCTTTACTTTTGAGCAAGGCCAGGAACCAAGGGAAGAAGCTTTAGCCTGGTTAAATACTTCTGCCGTTAATTATAACATTAAAATCGGCTTGAGCGAAATTGGTCAGACCTTTTCTATTTAGCCGATCACTTTTAAAATATTTTCTAAATTCCGGTATAGAAAAAGAAAACACTTATTTGTTTTAAAAAAAACTCATCCCCCGTCCCCTTCTCTTGTAAAGAGAAGGGGAGATTACGCTTTTCTTTCGAAAGTCCCTCTCTTTTTAAGACTTGCCTGCTGCAAGTAGGGAGGGATTTAGGGTGAGTTTTGATTTGGAATTTTCAAACAACCTCTAAAAGTTGTGGCAAGTTAAAAAATTATTTTTCTTAAGTTGATAGCATTGCTTATAAGAGAGGGGATTTTTGTCGTTCCATTAGTGAGGGGTGAGTTAGAATACTTATTTTGTTTTTTACCTACTTGGTGAATTCTTTTTGTTCTTCCTTTTTCTTCATTCCTGATCTATAATTCTAAATCGGAATTAAGAATCTTTCCTCTTTGCCCGGTAAAAAAAATTTAATTTGAATTTTGATTTAATCCTTGTTATATAATTAATAAACAGGATTTATTTGAATGAAGATTAGAAGACTAATTAATTTGCTTGGCAAAGATGGTTGGTATCTGTACAGGAAAAGTGGAAATGTCTATCAGCTAATGCATCCTACCAAATTTGGAGTAATAACCATTAAAGGCAAAAAGTCTTGCAGATTATCACTGTGTACTTTAAGAAATATATTATTCAGGGCAGGAATTTTATGAAGAAATTTTTAATGGTTGTTGAAGAGAACGGCAGAGGTTTTTCAGCTTATTCCCCGGATCTTGATGGGTGTGTTGCGACAGGTACTTCGCGCGAAGAAGTTGAAAAGGCAATGATTGAAGCAGTAAGGATTCATATTGAAGGAATGAAGAAAGAAGGTTATAATATCCCAGAACCAAAATCCTATTCCAAGATTATTGAAGTTATGGTATAAAATCTTTTTAACACCAGACAGAAGAAGTGGATTATTTGACTGCTGATTTATTCCGGTAAATTATATTAAGCGCTATTTCATTCAGAAAACCTTTCCGGAAATTTTCTAAGGTAAAAACTCCGCCGTTTATTGTTTAATTCCAATTTTATTTTTCAGCTTTATTTAAATAAAAAATGAAGTTAAATTTTGCTTAGTCAATTTCTAAATAAAATAAGGAATTAAGAAATGACCCAGATGATACCGGAATCAATGTCGGTTACACAGGTAATACAGTTACTTATTGCACCGGCTGTAATGATAAATGCCTGCGGATTACTTTTACTTGGAATAAACAATAAATATTCAATGGTGGTTAACAGGGTAAGAATATTAAATGAAGAGAAGAGAAAAATTTCGCTAAAAGCAGGTGATAAAAATTTCTCCTATGAAGATAATATAAGATTAGAAAGTATTTCCAAGCAGTTACAATCATTAGTTCAAAGAACAAGGTTAGTAAGAAATGCAGTTTTAAGCTATACGTCTGCTGTTGCATTATTCGTTCTTACATCAATAATAACCGGCTTTGATTTTTTTGTGGATACTGTTGATCTTAAAATTCCAACAATAGCTGTCTTTATAGTTGGAATGCTTATGGTTCTTGCTGGAATTATTTATGCCTTCTTTGAAACGAAAAGAGGTTATGACATAATAAAATATGAAGTAATTTCGCATGAGTAATAATTCATACCTTACAGAAGACGAACTTTTAGAACCGGAAAATATGATTCGTCTTTATGCAAGAGGTGCTTTCCCGATGGCGGACGATTCCGGTAAAATTGATTGGTATTTTCCGGAGAGACGAACCATAATTCCGTTAACCAATTACAATGTTCCGCGTTCGTTAAAAAAAATAATAGGGCAGTCAGTTTATAAAATCCGTTATGATACGGCAGAAATAGAAGTTATTAAGAATTGCGCAGACCGTGAAAGGACATGGATTTCACCGAAATTGATTTCAGCTTATAAGAACTTAGTCACAAATAAATACCTTCATTCGGTGGAAGTCTGGGAAAATGATGAATTGATTGGCGGGTTGTACGGAATAGCATTCAAAGGAGCATTTTTTGGCGAATCTATGTTTTCCAAAAAAAGCCAGGCATCAAAAATTGCATTGGTTAATTTGCTCGATCATTTAAACAAAAAAAATTTTGTGCTTCTTGATGTTCAATACCAGACGCATCATTTGAAAATGTTTGGCGCCGTTGAAATATCCTTAACCGAGTTTTCAAATTTACTTGAACAGGCTCATTCTGTTGAATGTGTTTTTTAGTTGATTTATATTTATTTACCGTTTATTTCATTATCAATTTGAGGGTATATATGAAAAAGAAGTTACTGATTGGACTACTGTTAGGCTTTTCTTTTCTTTCCTTTAATTCAGATTTTTATTATGCACAAAGCGTTGGATTGAATTTTACTCTTGCAATGCCGCAGGGTGAGTTTAAAGACAATGTTGATAATTTAGGCTGGGGCATCAGCGGTCACGCAGCTATTTTTACTCCCGGTCCTGCAATTCCTTTTACTGTAGGATTAAACTTAGGCTTTATTAATTACGGAAATGAAAGCCGCCGGGCAGCATGGAGCAATACAATTCCTGATGCATATGTTGATGTTACCAGAACAAACAATATTGTAAATTTCCATTTACTGTTCCAGGTTTCGCCATTTTCTGCTCCGGTAAAACCTTACATTGAAGGTTTGTTTGGTGGCAATTATTTATATACAACCACAGAAGTAAAAAGTGATTACCTGGACAAGAACCTAACTGAAACTACTAACCAGGATGATTTTGCATGGAGCTACGGGGCTGGCGGTGGTTTTATGATAAGACTTACTGATCTTGAACCAGCCGGAACATTATGGCTGGATTTTAAAGCAAGATATCTATTGGGAACTGAAGCAGAATACTTAAAAGAAGGATCAGTAATAATAAATACTACGACTGGAAGCGCAACTTACCGCTTATCCCGTTCTAAAGTAGATTTATTAACGTTACATATCGGAGTAATTGCAGAGTTCTAAGTATTTATTAAAGACAGAATGTTTAAGGCTATTATATAAGTTAATAGCCTTTTTTTTATTGGAACTATTAGTTTGAAAAATCTTATGTGTTGATTAAGGTAATTTTGAATTATTGACAGTAGTTTTGAATAGAACAGTAAATGTTGTACCTATACCCTTCTCACTCTCTACAAAAATTTCTGCATTATTAATTTCAATGTATTTACTAACAAGGGATAACCCTAATCCGGTCCCTTCAAATCGTCTTGTATAGCCGGTATCTTCCTGAGCAAAAGGTAAAAATAAATCCGGTAGAAACTCTTTAGATATTCCTATACCGGTATCTTTAACATTTACGCAAACTAAATTATTTTCATTTCTATAGACTATAACTTCTACTTTACCCCTTGGAGTATATTTCAATGCGTTATCAATAAGGTTTTGGAAAATTTGTGCAACAGTATATCTGTCACCTTTAATTCTTGCATCATTATTATTTACAATTAAATCCAGCTTTAGATTTTTAACCTTTGCCTGATTTTTAAATTCCATCATCAGGACAGATAGTACTTCCGAGATTAAATCAAATTCGGTCATACTAATTTCAATGGCACCGGCTTGAATTTCTGACATATTCAGCACCATATCAATCGTTCGAATAAGTCTTTTCCCGCCGTTTTCAATTATCATAAAACTCGGTTTCAAATCATCACTTATAGTTTTTTCGAACTCATCTCTAAGTAAAGATGTAAAGCTAAGAATAGTGTTTATCGGCGTTCTAATTTCATGGGACATCTGGGCAAGAAATTCGGATTTCAGCTTATCTGCCTTTACAGCTTCTTCCTTTGCATAAACCAATTCAGCTTCAGCTAATTTCCTATTTGTAATATCGAATGCAGTAATTATCACACAGGCTTTCGAATCAATTAATATTTCGTTGAATGAAAATCCCAGCCATCTTTCGGAATTATTTTTAGTTCTTATCTTAACTTCAACATCAGGCACTTTAAAGTTGCGATCTTTAATAGCATTTAAAATTCTATTGAGCAAAGTGAGCATCTCAGGAACCACAAGATTTTCTAATTTCATCTTTTGTATTTCATCAAAGGAATAGCCTGTGATTCTTATAAATCCTTTATTGATGTAAATAAACTCATCATTCCTTAAAATAAAAATTGCGGCATTAATAGTGTCGGCCACCGTTCTGAATTTCTCTTCACTTTCACGGAGAGCATTTTCGGCTGTATCCCGTTCTTTACTCCGAATGTCTATCTGTCCAAGCATAAAATTAAACTCATCATACAAATTACTTATCTCGTCATTACCCTCTTTAAGAACCCTTATCGAATAATCATTCTGCTGATATACTTTTTTTACAGCACCGGCAAGATCAAGTATTGGTTTGGAAATTAAATTCTGAAGCCACAGCGCAAGAAAGTAAGAGAGGAAAACAATAAATATCATCACGATAATTATTCTTACAAAAAGCTTTTCCAGGTTAGCTTTTATAGTCTTTGTGGATACACACAGTATAATTGAGCCAAATTTTTTATTGTTATAATCAATTGACCGATGCAATAAAAGATTATCTTTTACAAAAACACCAGCCTTTTTACTTCCAATAATAATTTTGTAAAGAGAGTCTTCTTTCCCTTTTTTATAAGAAGCAAACAGCTTTCCATTCGAATCAAAAACATACACTCCCTGAATCAGAGGAAAGGATTCAACTTTTCCAAGTGCATCATCAACTGCATCTTTTCTGTTGAATACTAATCCCGAAGCACAATACTCACCTATGAGTTTTGCATTCATCTCCATATTACTAATAAGATCTTCCTTTTCATCATCAGTTGCTTTAAGATATGTTATGAAAAAACCCATTGCCGCGGCAATTACCGTAACAACAAGCATAATCAAAATAAGTTTATTCTTTATTGTAAGGTTCTTAATAAACATCATTTGTTAGTTCCTTTTATGCCTACAACTTTTGCAAGTTTCAACAAATGATGACTAATATGAAATCCGGCATCAATCGCCGCCTTTTCGTTAATTTCAAAGCGGACATTATTTTCTAATAAAAAGAAATTAATATGCACTCCCTTTAATGCATATCCCTTATTCTCGGAAATCATCAGGACCGGCTTATCCCGTAATGCAGCGATTGTATAGTTTAAATCTTTCTCAGATAAGTTTCCGATGAAGAGTATGTGGCATTGATCGCTTTTATTCAAATCACTTAGCGGCAAAACTATAACCTTCTTGTTCCCGATTGTTTTTTTAGAATATGTTTTTTGCAAAGCGTTCAGCATATTCGTTTTACCGTATACTCCAATCACAATGGATTTATTTTCCTTTACCGAATCTTTTTGTTGCGGCCACTCAATAAAAGTAACAAAGTGCTCAAGATAAACAGCCTTAAGAATGTATTCATCTATCTGCATGGCAGCGCCTGATAATGCAAAAACAAACAGAACTATCATCATTACAGGATAAATATATTTAACCGGTATTCTCATAAATATCATTTAAAAATTATATTCTATCCCGAGTAAAAATCTTCTAAGATCCTGCAGAATCATTGGGCTGCCCCAGTTTGCTGTTATACTCTCGCCATAATACTTTGTATCAAAAATGTTCGTCACTCTACCCCAAACCGAAATTCCGTTAAATATTTTATTCAATCTTAAGCTGACATTAAAAAGCCATGCCGGTTCAAAGTTCAGATACCCTTTATCATCAAGCAGTTCTGCATACAGTGTTGTTATATGATGAGATTGAATTCTTTTTTTACTTATATACAGTGCGGATAAATAAGCTGAAAAATTATAATACTTATATAAAGCACTTAAATTTATTACGTGGGGTGATACAAGATTATCTTTTACATTTACCTCTTTATACGTGTTGTCAAGCTGCTTAATTTTATCTTTACCGGCAGTGAATGAATAAACGGCATTTAACTGTAGAGTATTTTTCAGGAGGTGTTGCGAGAGCTCAACACTTAAACCAATTCTTTCACCATCGGAAACATTCTGGCTCATTAACACAGGTACATTATAGATACTATCTCCAACCGTAACATTTATTAATTCACCGGTAGGCATACTTTCCACAATACCATCTTTTAATGAATTATAAAAAACGTTTGTAGATATTCTCGAACTTCCTGAGGCAAATGTCCAGTCAAATTCCAATGAAGTATTTTTTTCAGGAGAGAGATTGGTATTCTGCTTAATCAGAGAAAAAGTTGTTGTACTTGTAAGATATCCCTGCGAAATACTTGGTGCAAGATAACCTTCGGCAAATACAAATTTAAAAAGATGCTCGCCAAATTTACCATTAAGAGATACTCGCGGCATAAATGTATTATTATACCTGCTGTTCAAATCAATCCTCCCGCCAAGAGCAATACTTATATTTTCCATTGGCAGCAAAGTGAACTCAGAATATAGGCCGCCAAGCCGGAAAAAATGTTCAAGTTCTTTACGCCTGTCTTCGGATACTATCGGTTTTCCTCCTTTACTTTCGCTGATAACCGGAATACCATAAACGAAATTAAGGTCCAATCCTGTAACATTAGTTATATAATCATTTATTTTTGAAACAAACTTTGTCCCGGCTTTATAAGATATTGTTCTGAAGTAATAAAATTTTCTTCCGCCAAACCCGAACAAAGGATCATTATTATTATTTGGAGGATTATGTCTTAAAAAATCGTTCACATATAAATTTGCCGTGCTTGGGTCCATTTCATATTTTTTATATGTGGCATAGAAACTTGATTTCAGCCAATCTGTAAAATCGTCTTCATAATTAACTCTTATTACCTGATTGGTCAGTTTGGTCTGGGTAGAATAATCAGTCAGATAAAAATCAGGATTATCACCAAATGTTTCGCTCCCCTCGAGGTTAAAGAGTGTATACCTTAAGCTGAGATTAGAATAATTAATTCCAAACCGGAACATACTATTGTCGGAAGCGCGGTAAAAATTTTCCTTGAAAGAATCACCTGGAAAAACATGCCTGTTCAGGTAATCAACGGATTTATCTCTTGGGTCCTGCTCATCACTTTTATATGAACTAAAACTAATTTCACCAGAAAGGTCTTCTGTAAAATATTTTTTAATTCCACCGTTTATAATTTTTGTATTATATGTTCCATAATCGAAACCCGCAAAAGCATATTCGGTTTCTCTTGTTATAATATTTATCATGCCGGCGTAAGCATCCCGTCCGTACAAAGTAGAATTCGGTCCATAAACAACTTCAATCTGTTTAACATTTCTTATCGGTATGCTGTTCATACCAAGGTACAACCCCTCTTCAGCATCATCGCTTAAACGCGAGCCATCTAGCAGGATGAGGAATTTATTATTTCCGGAGTCTCCGCTTCTGTGTCCTCTAAGGTTAACAATGCCTCCTTTTGTCCAATGCCCATACTCGGATTGAATCTGGAAAAAAGGAATTTCTCTAAGTGCATCTAACAGGTCTGTGTATCCTTTATCTAAAATTGTTTCCCTGTTTATAATATAAATTTTCCCTGTTGCTTCCCAGTTTTGTTGTTCATACTGTCCCGGAGTTGTAACTGATACATTCATCAGTTCTTCAAGAGAAAGATTTGATAAATCCGGAACTTCCTCGTCCTGGGCAACCAAGGGAGAGGATAAGACTAGTAACATTACGACCAATACAGACAAATAATGTTTCATGGTTATTGCCCTTGTTCTGGTTTGAAGTACAGAATCTTATTGGGTGATTCAATAGAAAGATAAGGGATTTTGGAGGTATGATTACAAGACAATGCGGAAAGAAGAGGAAACAAAGTTAGAGAAAACAAATTACTAACCTGCTCAAGGAAAAAATGCAGAACAAATGAAATTCTTTTATCCGAAATATTGGTGTCCCGAAAAAACAAAAATTCAATCCTCCTACCCGCTAAGAAAGCTAAGATAATATTTCGAGGAAAATAATCTTGAATGTTAAACTTATGTTTTAATTCAAAAAAATTAATTGACTTTAATCTGAATCAGATACAATTAATTATCGGCAAAAACTGCATTAAATTTAGACCAGTGTGATTACTTTTATGCAGTTTTTCTCTTTCTGAACTAGTTCGGGAATATGTTTAAAGAAACACTCTGATTTCAAATACTCGGAATTCAGCTGCAAAATTTGCTTAACTACTGCTCCGGTTTCATTACAAGTAAAAATATTATTTAAGATCTTCCCAGATAGATTTCAGTTTGAGTAATTTTTCTTCCCAGTCATTTTTCTTCTGACGTTCTTTTTCTACCACCTCACTTGGTGCATTCTTAACAAAATTTTCATTAGACAATTTTTTACTTACGCCACCCAGGCTTCCCTCTAATCTTGTTATTTCTTTTTGAAGCCTGCTGCGTTCAACGTCAAGATCAATTAATCCCTCTAATGGAATAAATAAATCATTGCCGTGTATTACCGAGGAAGCAGCAGCGTGAGGTTTAGCTAAATTCTTATCAACAATTATGTTTTCAACTTTCCCAAGTTTACTTATGTAAAGTTTTTGATTATCAGATAATTCATCACCACGGAAATGAACATCTACATTTTTGGAAGGAGGAATATTCATTTCTCCTCGTATATTTCTAACAGCCGTAACAAATTCCTCTACAAAAGCAAATTCATCTTCGGCATTTTTATTTATCAGCGTTTCATCAAATTTAGGATAATCGCTTAATGAAATGCTTTCATCATCTTTTCTTTCAGAAATTAAATTCCATATTTCTTCTGTAATAAACGGCATAAACGGATGTACAATTTTAAGCATCTCCTCAAACAGGGAAATTGCTCTTGTAAGAACGGCCGATTTAACTTCTTCGTCATCACCGTATAGCCGGCTTTTCATCATTTCAATGTACCAGTCGCAGAAGTCATTCCATACGAACGAATAAAGCATCTTGGTGACATTGTTAATTTCAAAATTGTCCATTGCTTTATTTATATCCTGCAGCGTGCTCTGGAAGCGTGACATCATCCATTCATCTGCAAAATCAATATGTTTATTCTTCAAACCAGGATTAATATTAATTGACTGTGCATTCATAAGCAGGAAGCGTCCTGCATTCCAGATTTTATTAGCAAAGTTTCTACCGATCTCACAACGTTCGGTGCTAAACAATACATCCTGCCCAAGCGGAGCAAGATAAAGCACGGTAAATCTTAAAGCATCCGCGCCATATTCTGCAATAACATCAAGCGGATCAGGAGAATTACCAAGCGATTTGCTCATCTTTCTTCCCTGGATATCTCTTATGATGCTTGTAAAATAAACATCACGGAAAGGAATATCTTTCTTAAATTCCAATCCTGCCATAATCATCCTTGCAACCCAGAAGAATATTATATCCGGAGCAGTAACAAGAAGATCTGTTGGATAATAATACTTAACTTCTTCATCATTTAAGAAAACATCATGAGCCCATAACCAGCTGCTTGCCCATGTATCAAGTACATCATTATCCTGTGTCCAGTTTTCCGGATCAGCAGGTGGGTTAACTTCGCAGTAAATTTCATTTGTACTTTTATTATACCAGACAGGAATCCTGTGTCCCCACCAAAGCTGGCGCGAGATACACCAATCCCTTATGTTTCCCATCCAGTGCTCGTAAGTTTTTACCCAATGCTCTGGATGAAAATTCACTTTACCTTCAAGAACAACATCAAGAGCTGGTTTGGAAAGTTCTTCCATCTTCAGGAACCATTGTTCGGACAAGTAAGGTTCAATTGGAACACCACCACGTTCCGAATAACCAACACTTGTAGTGTAGTCTTCAATCTTATGGATTAAATTTTCTTCTTCAAAAATTGAAACCACTTTTTCACGTGCCTCGTACCTGTCCAATCCCTGCAGTTCATCAGGAACATTATGATTCAGTGTTGCATCTTCATTTAAAATATTTATTATCTCAAGGTTATGCCGCATTGCCATATCGTAATCATTAACATCATGGGCGGGAGTAACTTTAACTGCGCCGGTACCAAAACTCATATCAACATAATCATCAGCAAAAACCGGAATTTCCCGGCCTACTATCGGAAGTATTATTTTCTTACCGATTAATTCCTGGTATCTCTCATCGTTGGGATTAACTGCAACACCTGTATCACCTAACATCGTTTCAGGACGCGTAGTAGCAACAACAACAAATTCATCACTATCCTTAACGGGATATTTGAAATACCACAGCTTACCCTGGATAGTCCTGTATAATACTTCTTCATCAGAAATTGCAGATTTGGAAACCGGGCACCAGTTAACCATCCTGTAGCCGCGGTAAATTTTCCCTTTCTTATAAAGATCAACAAAAGCTTCAATTACTTTTTTATAATAATGGTCGTCCATCGTAAAGCGCTCACGTTCCCAATCGCAGCTTACACCAAGTTTGCGAAGCTGTTTAGTTATAATACCGCCGTATTTTTTTGTCCATTCCCAACAGTGTTTAAGAAATTCCTCACGCCCGATTGATCTCTTATCTATACCCTGATCCTTTAAGAAGTTAGTCACTTTTGCTTCTGTAGCAATTGACGCATGATCCGTTCCGGGAACCCAGCAGGCATTATAACCAAGCATTCTTTTATATCGAATATAAACATCCTGGATTGTATTGTTCAGAATGTGCCCCATTGTTAATATACCGGTCACATTTGGTGGTGGAATTACAATGGAATAAGGTTTTTTAGTAATGTCAATTTCACTATGATAAATTCTTCTGCTTTCCCAGTAGGAATACCATTTATCTTCAACTTCAGAAGGAATATAAGCTTTTGGAATTTCTTTGCTGCCGTTAGTCATTTTTCACTCTTTTTTCTTAAAACTGGCTTCAAATATAACGAAAAGGACTGAATGAATCAGTCATTACACTACAACTTTGCCAGGCTGTTTCTGTTTTTTTGACTGATCTTAAAAATCTTTTAACTGACAATTGAATTATTTCCGCCCGTTATTTTTATTTGTAGAACTTAAAAAGAAGGAATTGTATGACAAAGTCAGAAAAAGCAAATGAATGTTTCATCAGCGGTTTTAATTGCGCACAGGCAGTATTTTCATCTTTCTGCGAAGAACTTGGATTTGAGAGAGAACCAGGTTTAAAAATATCAAGCTCTTTCGGCGGAGGAATGGCTCACCTTAATGAAACCTGCGGAGCAGTTACCGGAGCTTTAATGGCAATAGGATTAAAATACGGACGCACAAATGCAGAGGATACCGGCACTAAAGAAAAGAATTATGATATTGTAAATCAATTCGCAAACAATTTCATAAACAAATTTGGTTCACTAAAATGCACAGAGTTAATCGGATACAATCTCTCTACTGACGAGGGCTTAGAAAAGGCAAGAGAAGAAAACAGGTTCAGAACTCATTGCCCGTTATTTGTAAAAGAAGCTGCATCAATAACTGAGGATTTGCTGAAGTAGATTTGTTCGATTAACTCTCACCTTTAAATTAAAGTGAAGACGTTCATTCCGGAACATCTTCACTTTAAGTATGCGCATACTATTTTAATTAATGTCCCCGATTATTATCGGGATTTCAGATGAGGTGAAAGGATCACTTCATCATCAACATCTTCCTGGTTGCGTTCATTGTTTTGCCGTCTATTCCCAATGTCTTGATGTTATATATGTACATTCCGCTTGTTAATCCGGATGCATCAAAGTTTACATTGTGTGTGCCGGCCGAATAATTTCCGTCTGCTAAGGTTGCTACTACCTGTCCTATCATATTATATACCTGTAAGGTAACTCTTGAATCAACCGGTAATCCAAATTTTATTGATGTTGACGGATTGAACGGGTTTGGATAATTCTGTTTCAGGCTGAATACTTCAGGAACATTGTTCTTTGCTTCTATTACATCTGAATATTCATATGTTCCATCGTAATCAATTTGTTTCAACCTGTAATAATATGTCTTTCCTTCGGCAATGTTTTTATCCTGGTATGCATAACTGTTTGCAGATGTTGTTGTTCCTTTTCCATCTACAAATGTAATAGTGCTGAATAAAACTTTATCAACACTTCTTTCAACTTCAAAGCCTCTGTTATTTACCTCTGTTGCTGTCTTCCATTCAAGTTTAACAACACCGGGTGCAACTTTTGCTGTAAATGATGTTAATTCAACCGGGACATTATTGTGAATGAATTCAATATTATCGAAATAGTTCGTACTTCCGCCTGTTCTTGTTGAAGGGAAATCCGGGATTAGGGTTAATCTGTAAACTGTTTTTCCGATATCAGCGGAGTAATCAAATGTTAGTTTCTCCCATTGATTAACAACAGTGTTGGGAACATTAACATCATGATTTCCGCCTTCCGTAAATTCAAGCTTAAGATTGAAATTGGAAATTACATCTTTATAAACCATTACCGTAGGCATACTGTTATCTGCAGTAAGTTTGAAATCGACAATGTCATCTGTAAAGAATCCTGACCATGGATCTCCATCGGAACGGACAATGTACTTTCCAACTCCGCTTGAAGTGTTAATTCCTGTGGCAGAAGGATTTGTAACTACAGCATAATCGGTGGAATCCTGGCTTGGACCATTAGCAAAAACAGTCCAGTGCCAATCTTGTCCGTATGTTTCAAAATCAATTGTAGTTTGCCCGAAAAGACCAACTGAGAAGAGTAACAAAGAAAGTGTAATTAATTGCTTCATACTGACCTCCTTTAATTAATGAATGTGGTGTAATTTAAGAAAATTTCTTATTAAAAAAATTAACATTCTGTTTTGTATGATTGTTAACAGAATAAGCAAACTTGTTAAGAACTCATCCAAAATGAAATCGTTCATATTCATATTGAACATCTAAATCATGAAAAACCTTGAGAGTTTTACTCAAACCCTCAAGGTTTATTTAAAGATTATTTAATCAGTGTCATCTTCCTTGTTGCGTTCATTACCTTGCCGTCTATTCCCAATGCTTTGATGTTGTATATGTACATGCCGCTTGTTAATCCGGATGCATCAAAGTTTACATTGTGTGTGCCGGCCGAATAATTTCCGTCTGCTAAGGTTGCTACTACCTGTCCTAATGTGTTGTAAACCTGCAGGCTTACTTTCGAATCAACAGGTAATGCAAATTTTATTGATGTTGACGGGTTGAATGGGTTTGGATAATTCTGCTTCAAACTGAAAAATTCAGGAATTTCGTTCTTTGCTTCTTTTACATTTGAATATTCATAGGTTCCGTCATAATCTACTTGTTTCAGCCTGTAATAATATGTGTTTCCTTCAGCAATGTTTTTATCCTGGTATGCATAACTGTTAGCTGATGTTGTTGTTCCTTTTCCATCTACAAAAGCTATTGAGTTAAAGGAAACTTTATCCAAGCTTCTTTCAATTTCAAAACCTTTATTGTTGGTTTCGGTAGCAGTCTTCCATTCAAGGTTAACTTTTCCGGAAACCAATTTTGCTGTAAAAGAAGTTAATTCAACAGGAACATTTGTTTCAACAAGATTCAAAGTTCTCCATGTTCCGCCCCATTCGCTTCCCCACCATTGTTTGTAGTAGTTTCCGTTAGTACCCCATGGGCTTCCGGGAACACTATAATGGTCAGGATCGAAAATATTAATGGCTACCTGGAGAGGTGAGGTTAAACCGATTTGTGCCAGATGTAAAACTGCTTCAGCAGTATAACCGCCATCAACATCGGACGAATCAAAGACCGTTCCCGTAATAACACCAGCACCTTCATATGAACCTGCAGGAGCAGCAGCGCCACCACCGGTTTCAACACCAATCTTATAACCAGGACCATCACTTACGATGTAGAGTTTAAGTTCTGTTGTAGCAGAACCATTCTTTATCATCATAAACATTCCATCACCTTCCCAATCAAACTTGCATACCTGCTGGTCGTTTGATTGTAATGAAATGTAAAGATCTGTTCCCTTGTGAAGGAAACGTACATTAGTAGTAGAGAGATCACGGTAGTTACCTTTAACAACAGCACCGGCAGTAGGTGTATTAGCGTAACCGGTTGGAACACCGTCTTTCTGAAATGCAACATAATTCATCGGCAGGAACCAACTGCTTTCAAGAACACCATCAACAGTTATTGACGGAACAGCGAGAACATCAATTGATAAAGGATCTGCAACAGCCTGTGCATTTACAGGAGCTGCGCTTACCAGCAAGAGAATAAATAAAATTGCTGATAATTTGTAAAGCGTCTTCATAGAACCTCCTATGTTTTGTTAATAAGTTAATTTTAATTAGAACAATAATTGAGAATGATTAAAACTTTTTCCTCTTCCTTAACAGAGATTAGATATACCAGATTATATTTTATCAATATAATCTGTTTTTACTCTGAATATTTTCTCTTCCCTAAAAGATTAAGAGCAAAGGAACTACTCATCATCTTTATTCAAAATAAATTTCTATTGTTGCCGGACATTCTGTTATTACTATTTCACCCGGATTCTTTGTGTTCACCTCCTTTTGGTTCACAATTATTTTAGTTGAATTTTCTTTTGCCGGATTTATAAATTTTATTTTTCCTTCAGGTATTTTTATTTCACCATTCAGATTTACAATGTACCTGCCTTCTACTTTTTTAATTGAATAGCTCAGCTTACCGTAATACGTCGGAAGATTTTTTATACTTATTCCTTCAGGCGAATCAATCCACTCTTTATAAAGTCCCGCACCCACAACCAACGAGTTATCGAGCTCATCCTCATAAACAAAGAAAGAGCGGATTGAGTTAATGAAATCCGATCCGACCCAGGTATGCGGCATATCGCCTATAAAGCGCGGCAAATTCTTATCTTTCCACACGACCTCTGCCCAATGATTCCATCCCCCGTTCTTTACTGCCGGTCTTTGATCCGACAAGAAAAATTTTACAAGTTCATGTGCACGTTCAACCTGGTTAAGATAAATATATGAACCAATTACGCGGACTTCATAAGGTGTATAATTTGTCCAGTCGTACAAAGGATCAAGTCTTTTCGTAAAGTTCTCATAATAGATATCAAAGGTATTCTGAAGATAAGGTTGAGGAATATTATGATATTCATTAACAGGGCTTAATGCAGTTGTAGTTGAAGTAGCATCAAAGTCGCCGAGTTCTGCACAACCGGGAATGTAATTAATCCTGTTATTCTTAATTGACTGCCTGATTGAATTATAAATATTAGTCTGGAATTCATCTCTCTGCTTAACAAACTTTTCTTCATAATCTTTTTTGCCAAGTATCTTAGCAATCTCAACTGCGTCCTTCATTCCTTTTAAGCCGAAGAAATCATCCCAGTAAGAGTGACGCGGATGATCCGAATAGCCTTCGTGACTAATTGATTCAGGCATTAAACCGTAAAGCGCTTTAAGAGAATCATTTCCGTTTTTATAATAATCTGTTTTTCTTTGACTGATTAGAGTATCCATATAATTCATTGCAGCTATTACATTCCCAAACCTGTCCTTAAGAAGCGAAGTATCCTTTGTAAAATTAAAGTACTGCATAAACGCTAAAATAAGTTCACCGTGGCTGTCATTTTCAGGAACGGGATCAGGTCCCCGCTTATCAACAACACAAGGAACTTTACCGTTCGGAAATTGATAAGATGAATACCAGTTAATAAATTCTTTAACCTCATCAGTAATCCCCATCTTAAGCATTGCAGAAGATGTAAGCGAACCATCACGAATCCATGATCGCTCGTAAGATCTTGAGCCGGGCTGAATACCTTTTCCATCTCTGTTTATTAATATGTAAGCAAGGTTAGATTTTATTGTGTTAACAATTTTATCTGCTGATTGAGGTAAATTGAATTCAACATTGTTAAGTTTTTCTTTCCAGTATTTTTTAGTTAATTCCAGTTGCTTATTAAGATATCTCTTTGCAGAAGCTGTATTGTTAAATTGTTGGATGGTTGAATTGTTATAAAAAGGAACAGCAACATAAAATTCTTTTTCTTCACCCGGCTTCAATTCATATTGATATGATAAAGCGCCGGAAGCAAAACCAAAATTATCAATCACTTTTTTGTTTGCCGGCAAGATTCCTTTATTTAAATATTCAGTTATATCTCCCTCGTCAAACTCAGCCGCACTAAAATCATCCGGTTTAGTTATTGGAATAATTTCTTTCTTACCGTTAACAATAATTTTCTTCCCGGTATAGTCAATCGAGTTTATCTTTGCTGTACCTCCGGGATTATTCAGAAACTGCCATGGTGGATTAACCTGGAAAGGACGAATTGCAAGAAATAATTTACCTTTCTGAATTTCATTACTGCAATTTCTAATTTTATAAGTAAGATAAAGTACCGAACTTCCGGATTTACCGGATGTAAAAATTTTTGTTGTTAGATTTAATTGATCGGTATTCCATTCAACAACAGGGATTGGTAAATATCCATCTTCAAGTTTCTGTTCAGTCTTTACATCATTCCAGTTTAATAACTTATTATTGTTAAATATGAATGGCTCAATCGAGAAATTTCTTTTATCTGTTTCAACCATTCCCTCTTCATTTATCAAAGCTTCCTTCTCATCTCCGCTAACGCCTGTTATTGTCCAGTAAGATTGCTGGTTGTAATTGTATTTTGGAAAATAACCGCGTGGTTTATCTTTCGCTACCTCGGCAAAAAACTTTTCCGGACTTTCGGAGAATTCAAATCCTTTAACTTCAATATCCTTTACTATGTAGCCATTTTTATTGCTGCATTTTGTTAAAAGGAGCTTTATAAATTTCGATTCCAGATCTTTAAGGTAGATATATTGTCTTCCGCCTTTTCCATTCTTAACTGAATAAACAGTTTCCCAGTTCTTTCCATCATTTGAAATCTGCACCTGGTATTTCCCGGCATAATCTTTTTCGTCCCAGTCAATAACAAGTCCGCCGAACTCTCTGTATTTCTTCAGATCAATTTCAATAAATTGCTTTTCGTGTTTAGAACTTATCCATTGTGAATTTTGATTACCGTCTCCAAGGTTTGTAAATAAATGATGACCTGAAGAAGCCGAGAAATATGGTTCGGGAAATTCTTTTGATATTTCATCTAATTCTTCGAAACGGAAATCATCAAGATAGTATGAGCCTTTGCCTCCGTTTGCAGATGAAATAAAGAATTCTATCTTATCAAATTCTTTTAATGATTTATCCTCAATTGGTCCCCAGGCAAAATTTATATGTCTTTTCTTAATTACAACTTTCTGCCAGTTCCCGGCGAATTCATAGCTTCTTTGAATAAGCCACCAGACGTTCAAACCGCTTTTATCTACAAGCTTAAATTCAAGATTGTTCGCCGGACCATCTCCTTTAATATAAAATGAGAACTGGAAATTACCGGGCAGTTTCATGGGCATCTCTTTCTGAACGCCGCAGTAACCTGAACCGGAAACAAAATTGTAATTAATCTTTATAGCTTTTCCGGTTCTTCCCTGTACAAGTGAAGTTTTTATATCAACCTGGTCAGATGCAATTTTCTTCCAACTTGACTCAGATTCAAAATCATCAAGCACTTCAGATTGTGCAAGAATACAATTCAGCAGAACAATAAAATATATAAATAATGCTTTATACATAATCCTCTTAAATTGAACACTGATCCTAATGATCTTTCTGATCTGCGCTGATCATAAAAATCCGTGTTATTTTTTAATCAAACCTACACCGGTCAATCCTTTCTGAATAATTTCATCCTTCAGCATATATTTCCAGACGAATCCGGTTTTATAATTTTCTATCATCAATACAATTGGGCCCTGGTCTAGTCCGAGATAATCTTTATCATACCAGTTAGCAGTCGGATTGAATGCATCCACAAAACCGTATTTTCCCCAGAGACCTTTGCCGCCGTAAGTTTCTTTCATATTTATCAAAGCAGGAATAACTATTTCCGGAGCAAATACAATTGAAGCACCTGCAGCGGTTGGGGCAATAGTTCCGTCATCAAAATCTGCACTACCAACTCCGGATGCTCCTCTTGCTGCATATCCGTAAAATTTCCTGTCATCAAAATTAAACTGATCACCAGGTCCATCGCAGGCTGTTAATCCCCATAGCAATGAATCATAACCAATCCATTTATGCGGATTATCAATTGCGTATTTAAATTGTGTATAAGCCGCGCGTCTTGAGTTTTCGAAATAATCTATTCCCTTGTCAGTTAAATATGAATCTGTCAAACCTCTCAGGTCAACAAACATCTGGGTATACTGGTGACCGAACATTGGAGGAAAGATTACATGTGCAAATCCTTTGTACGGCTCTTTCCACTCATAAGTTTTAAGCCAGGTTTGATAAGCCTTTTCAGCGTTCGGCATTCCGCAGCCTGCAGCAAGTATGTAAAGAAACTGCGCTTCTGTATAACCAAACCATCCCCATTCATGAAATCCTTCTTCGGGCTGCCAGGCAAAATTAACTGCGTATGGAAATTTAGAATCACCAGCCATTTGGAAGAAATTCCAATCAATACGTTTGATAATTTTGTCGGCCAAATCCCGTATGTTTTCTTCGGATTCATTATTACCGTTAAAGTATTGACGCGCGAAAATTATACCTGCAATCAGCCAACCCGTATCTATTGTTGAAAGCTCGCATTTCCATTCGCGTAAGCCATCATTCATCCTAAGGAAATGATAGTACCAGCCTTTGTAACCAGTAGACGAGGTATCATCACTTTGCTTTGAATTGTAAAGGAAGTTTAACAAAGCCAGCGTTAAGGTAACTGCCTTCTCTCTTTCAATCCATTTTTTTTCTACACCAATTGCCCAGATAGGAATTGCAAATCCTGTTGAAGCAATGCTTGCAGGAGACCAGCTTGCAGTTCGGTCCTTTACAAGCCCGTTATCCGGGTTTACTTCATTTATGAAATAAAGAAAAGTTTTATACTCAAGAGTATCAAGAAATGCATATTCCTTTTCATTCAGTTCATAGCTTTTGCCTGAAAGTATTTCCGAATTAACTTTATCTGCCTTACAAGTGGCAAATGCAAACAGCGAAAGAAGTATAACCGCTAAGACGCTAAGTTGCGAAGAGAATAAATCTTTGTTTCTTTGCATCTTCACGGTAAAATATCTTTTTATCTTCATATTAAAATCCAATTCCTATGCTAAACCGATGAACGTTGTTTAACCGACCATAATCTGCCCACGCATAATCCACACGAAGTTTATATGATTCAATCGGAGAAAAATTAATTCCGGCGCCAAGTACAAGTCCGCCTTCGGAATCAATTATAAACAGATCACGGTAACCGCCTCTTATTGAAAAGTTTTCAAGGAATGTCCATTCGGCACCAACATTAACTTTCTCATCATTATCGTTCGGATGAATTGCATCAACGGCAAGTAAAATTTTATTTGAACTACCTATATTAACCGGATAAGAAATACCAGCCCTGAACAATGTCGGAAGCTGATATGCCTCCGTTCTCAGTTCAGCAGGTAACTGATCATTATCTCCGTATACTTTCGGATCAAAATCATAGTCAATGAATAAGTCTCTTCCGTCATACGAAGCTCTTGGGCCAAAATTGGAAACGCTTGCGCCAAGAGTTAATCCGTTTTCCTCTACCTGATATTGAACGCCGAAGTTCATTGCAAATCCATCAAGACTTGAATGCCATATTTTTTCCTGGAAATAATTGATTACTACTCCAACAGAAACCCTGTCGGTAAGCATCAATCCATAACCGGCGCCAATTGCAAAATTACTTACAGAATATCTTTCGCCTGTGCCTAAAGGCTGCTCAACAGTTCTTACATCAATCTCACCTGAGTTTAGTGATGTTACCTGCAATGCCACGGTTCCAATTCCAGACAAATAAATTGAAGCGTTTGCATAGTTGTAAGCTATATCCGCAATCCAGTTATTATGGGTAAACTGAACATCATTATTCTGAAGCCTGCCAAGGCTTGCAGGATTAAAGAACACTGCCGAAGCTTCACCTGAGATTGATGAATAAGCATTTCCCATTGCTGCCGCGCGTGCACTTGGTTCAATTTTCAGAAACTGACCAATTGTTGTTCCCGTTTTGCTTTGGGCGAATACATTTACAATTGCAGAAAGTAAAATTAGAATCAACATCAATACAATTACCGGAAGGACTCTTCCTCTTTTATCAACAGGATGAAAGATGAAGAAATTATCGCCAAATGTTTTTTTATTTGTTTCCATTCTCTTCTCCTTCCCTCTATTTAATAATAGCAAATTTGCCGATGTAGGAATCAATCTCGCTCGACTCCACATGGAAAATGTATAAGCCGGGTGCAATTTCAAGATTATCTTTTGTTCTAAGATCCCAGGAGAGATAACCTTTATTAATATTTCCATCATGATTCAATTCTTTAACCAATTCACCGTTAATTGTAAAAATTCTAATTGAACATCTTCTCGGAAGATTTCTGAATTCCATTCTTCTTTCACCTCTGCCTGAAACTGCAAATCTTTGCGGTTCAAAGCTTGCTGCGCCAACGTAAGGATTAGGTACAACATAAGGTTTATCTTCAGAATCAGATTTAACTTTAGCAGAATTTACAACCTGCCCTTTTGTAGTAAATCTGAATCGATCTCCGCTGTCGAAAGGAATCTTAAGCTTCAGATTAAAATTATCACCGGTGGTTGGTGGTACAATGGGACCAACCATGTATTGACCTGTAGTATCAACGGTAATTACCCAGGTTGTCTTTGCAACAGTAGGATTAGCATTACTGTAGGTTACAACTTCAATATACTCACCTGATTTACTTAGAGTAGCATTATTATCAGGATCGTACAAACGGTAATCCAACTGCCGGTCTCCTTCTTCACCGTGTGCAAGTACTTTTATCTTTGCCGGCTTTTTAGGAAGACCTATTGCTGCAAGCGTTGTATCAAGAAACTGGTCGCTAAAAATTAATTCAAGATTATCCGGGTAACCAGGGCGTCTTAATCCTATTGGCAACGTTGTACTTGCATAGCGTACTGAGAAATTTATATTTGTTTTGCTTGATGAGGTAAATCCTGTATTTGCTGTATCTATCTGAACTGTATAAGGAGTAGAAACAACAGGAAGTAAACCGCTACCCACAGGACCTATCCCTGCACCTTCAAAATCAGAACCATAAATAAAAATTGTATCACTTGATGTCTCGTCAATCAGGCGGTAAGCTTGCGCATGAACACTATCGGTCGGATTAACAAAATCAATAATGAACTGATGGTTATCGGGAACAAGTTCAGAATTTAAAACCTGCACGCTTACATTTCCATAACCGGCACCTTCAAAGTGTTCTACTTTATTAGCTTCCGCAGGTTCATATCCAAGCACCTGTCTGCCGGGATAAACAGCAACAACATTTGAAGGTAAGATTGTGCCACCGCGTAAAGTCTGGCTTACAGTAATTGCATTTTCAGATGGATAAATTTCAATTGAATCCACACCTCTGTCATATGCGCAAACCGCATAATAATAAAGCTGGCCGTTTACTACTGTGGTATCTTTATAAGTATGAGTTAAACCTTTGTCTTCGCCTAAGAAATATGCGTTACCCTCAACAGCAGTTTTTGTATACCCAAGGATATTATTCACAAGATCGAATTGAGCTATTGGTTTGCCATTTACAATTGAAGCTGTCCCATCAATAAAATCAACTTCCTGAGCATCAAGAAAAACAGGATCTGTGCTTCTGTAGATTCTGTATCCTTCAAAATCATTCTGATTTGTTATAGGATCATAAGCTCTTTCCGCAGCATCGTCCCAGTTTAACCTGATGTATCCGTCGCCTGCAAACGCGTTAAGTGTTGGCAGTGGTGGCGGAACTGCAAACTGGTAATTCGCTTTATAGATTTGCTGGACAACTTTAATTGTACTCCTAAGTTCACGGAGATCTTTGCCAAAGCCAAGTGCAAGACTAAATCTCTCACGCTTGCCAATCTGTAATTTAAATGTACCGGAGGCAAACAGGAATCCGATGTTGTAATTCTGAACAAGCGGAATATCAAAAGAGCTATCAGGATTAGTGAAAATGTTGTATAATCTTTTAGGCCATTCTTTCCCATCATCAAAGAAAACAATGTTATCAACCTGAGTTGTAGGCGCGCCAATACCTGCTTTAATACGGTTCATCTTGAACCCGGTTAAACCGATCTGATCAGATTCATCAATATCGGTTTTATCAAAGTAAGGTTCGCCTTCAGTTGGAATTCCATCATTTTCTCCTGTATCATTTGTCTCAAAAATTCCATCGGCGCCTGTATCATGAAATTCAGCTATCCAATCCATATCTTCATCACCAGTGAACCATTCACCTCTAACAAATGCAGGGCGCTGATCAAGCGGACCAATGTATGATTCAAAATTTACAAGATTATAATTTGCATTTACGTAAGCCCTGATCTGATCTTGCCCTACAATTTTTTCTCCTGAGCCGCCATCACGTTTTTCATCGGTTACACCATCATCATCATTGTCTTTTAAATCAAACTGATTGCCCGGAGTTTCAAGGTAAGAGTAACCAAGATAACCTGTTGTTCCTTTTACACCATGATTATTTTTATCCCAGGTATAAACCAGATTAAGTCCAATTGATTTATCAAAGTAAGCGTTGTCATCATCGGATTCGGCAACACCATCCTGACCAATAGAAGAGCCTCCCACTCCGCTATCCATGTATAATCCGAAAAGAATATTGTCGTCATATTCAGTTGTGCTTTCATTTGAAATATCATAATGGAAAAATATAACATTACCCGCCTGAGGATTACTCCACTGAAAACCTCGCTGCTCAACTCTAAGTCCCAGGCCTCTTCGTGTTTCATCTCTTGTATCGGGATAATAATTCCATGCATCGTAAAAATCATCATCATAAACAACAAAGCTTTCCTGGTCTGCTCCTGCAGCTTTACCAAAATAGCCATTCCAGTAACCGGACCAACCGGGATCATCCGGGTCATCAAGTTTATCAATCCATTCATCGGGCCAAGTTCTTGAATCATTACTCATTGCAACAGAGCGACCCTGGTTAATTGCCGGGTCAGGCTGGAAATATCCGGGCCGCGGTTCAAAACGCATAACCCTGTTTTCCCAGGGACTTGTACCTTGTCTTTCACGGTAACCCGTTTCCATAATGATTGCATCCCTGTTGTTTCTCTGTTTCACTTTTGCAAGAACGAAAGGTGTTGTTCCATCGCTATAATTCTCGCCGGAACCTTTGGGTACTTCAACAGAATGAAAGACACTAAGATCAACATTTATAGGGTCTGCAGGGTAGTCTCCAACCATTCCGTAATTATAAAACACTGTTCTTATTTTGTTTGCGTCATGCGTACCGACGCGTTCAGCATCTACCCTGCCGCGTAATTCCTTTGAAACTACAGGCAACGGTGTCTGGGCAAATAAATCAGCATAAGAAATTATAAAAGCAGCTAAAGCAAACATTACTAAACCTGCCTTGTGGCTTTGCGTCTTTGCGATTAATTTATTTTCCATTGAATAGTTTTTCCTGCAGAAATAAATTCTATTTCCTGAATGGAAGCTGAATATATTATTAAATATTTTTCTCATATCATTTACTCCTAAAGGAAATTCCGATTTCTATTCTTCGTGGTTCATGAAAGCGCGAAGGATTGCGTAATGCAACTCTGTCTGAAACCGGGTTGACGGAATAATCCGGGCTTCCGGTAGTACTGAATACAAATCCGTTTACGTAATGAGTATTTAATAAATTGAACACACGTGCAAACACACTTAAATCAATAAAACCTAATGAAAAGAATTTTTCTGCGCGTAGATCAACAAGAACAAAACTTTCTTTTCTTCCGGAGTTCGTTTCAAGATCGGCACCGAATCCCAAACCTATTTCCGGGGTATACGGTTGCCCGCTTCCGAATTTAATAATTGCACTTATTGAATAGTCATCAGGTTCAAAAAGAATAGCTGTAGCATTAAGCGTGTGTCGTTGATCCCATCCAAACGGAATATCACGTGGACGTGAATCTTTGCCTGCAGAAGCCCTGTTTGCAGTCTCCTGCGGGTCGCTTGAATTTCCCTGTGCGAATTGCAATGTGTAATCCAAAGAAGTGCTTAACGGACCAAATGCGCGCTGAGATAATGAAACGGTAAATCCATATGCACTTCCAAAATCTATGTTAGTAAACCTTGCATATTCTGCAGCGGTATAAGTGCTTTGGAAATTTACACCAAGCAAGTCGCGGATATCTTTATAGAAGAATGATAATTCCAAACCGAGATAATTTGTTAAAGCCTGTTTCAATCCGCATTCATATTGAACTGTCTTTTCCGGTTTCAAATCAGGATTGCCCATTACACCATAACTGATTCCACCGGCCTGCAATTCATTAAGTACTGTATAATCAGCATTATTGTAAAGCAGTCCAAGTCCCGGCATCTGATAAAAATGTCCATAAGAGAAATAAATTGATGCTGCACTCGTTAAAGGAAAACTGAATCCCAATCTTGGAGCAAGAGCATGTTTTACTTTTGTATCTACAAGAGTAGATGTTGGTGCGCCTGCTATTGAATTAGCAGGATTCTGATAATCGCTTGGTACTTTTGCATTGGCATCAAAGTATTCAAAACGAAGTCCGGCACGAACAACAAGATCACCCCATTCAAGTCTATCCTGCACATAAGCTGCAAGTTGTTTTGGGAAATATATTTGAACTCCCGGGGTTTTTGGAATTGATTCTCTTGGTTGAAGAATCTGCTGGTCATTAACAAAAGTAGAGACAAGAAATCCGGGTGTTCCAAAAATCATTTTTGCATATTGATACTCCAAACCGGTCTCTATCATATTTGATCTGTCTACCTGCCAGGTGTAATCTCCTTTAACAATAATTGCGTTTGTCTGTTGTTTAAATCTTGTTAAGTCAATACCCTGAATAATTGCCCCGTCTTCATAATTAGCATCACCCTGCGGTGCACCAGCTTCAAGGTAGCGCGGATCATAAATGCTTTCATATTTATAATCTTTGTAATCAAAATAATTCTGACGAACATCCAGTTTGTAAAACATCTTATCGGATAAAGTATGTGTAAACTGTAAGCCGTGAGTAATTGATGTTGTATAGTTCGTTCTTATTCCATCAGGATTTAACCTGTAACTATGGTCGTAAGATGTTCTTTTAATATTCTGATAGCTTGCCTGGTAGCTAACCTGAATATTGTCCAATGATTGGTTAGTAATTTTAAACTGACCGCTCCATTCATTGTTTGTAAGCATCGCTATTTTTTGATTGTCGCCGGTTGGATTATAATTTTTCTTCTCAAAATCACTTGAATCAGTCGGATTAAATCTTCTATAGCCAAACAGGTAGCCGTTATTGTGGTATCGTCTTCCGCTAATGAAAAAAGTTGTTTGCGGAAGATATGTTGGGCCACTTAAGGTGAGCTGATAATTCTGTACTGTTAAAGGATTAAAATCTTTATTGTCCGGGTAACGTTTTGAATCGGTTGTAAAATAATCTCCTCCAAAAAATTCACCGCTCCATTCAAATTTATCCGAGCCGGTTTTTAATACTGCATTTACTACACCGGACATAGCCTGACCATACTTTGCATCGAATGTACCGCTGATTACCTGCACTTCCTGCAGAACCGAACGATCAAGCTGCAATGTTGAAGCATTATTGTATGGATTATTTACAGTTACTCCATCAACCTGGTACTGCACTTCTCCAATTCTGCCACCTCTGAAGTGTCCATCTACAACCCCAGCCTGAAGGTTAACGATTTCATTCAGTCCCTGTACGGGGAGTTTTTCCAATTCTTCTTTGCTAACAGTTGAAACTGAGCTCGTCTGGTTAAATTCAACAATAGGACGCTGAGCTACAATTGTAACCTGTTCACCTATAATTGCTTCAGTTGAAAGTACAATATCAATTTTCGTTGTCTGGTCAGCATTTATTTTTATATTCTGGACAACCTTTGTCTGATAACCGACAGAGCGCACTGAAATACTGTAAGTACCGGCACGAAGGTTTAAAACTGAATAATATCCTTCAATATCCGTGACAGCACCCTGCTTGGTTCCTTCCACAATTATGCTTGCACCAATAAGCGCTTCACCGGAGTTGTCTGTCACCCTGCCCGATAATTTACCGGAAGTCTGAGAAAAAGCCCGCCCGGCTAACACAAATATCAACAACATCAGGACAAGTATTTTATAGTAAAATATTTTTTTCATACTACCTCTACTGTTATTTATCCTTCAAGGTTCTCAAGTGGTTAAAATGAGAAACCTTGAAGGTACTCTCTTACTCGCTATGGAGAACCTTCAAGGATTACGCGGTGAATTCAACTATGCAAACCTTGAAGGTTATCACTACTTCATCAAAATCATTTTACCAACTTTGCTTTCATAGGAAGTTCCGTCAACACCTTTCAAAACAACCTGGTAGAAATAAACTCCTGAAGAAAGATTGTTTGCATTAAAACTGTATTCATATCCACCGGCTGTTTTATTGCCTGTTACAACTTTGGTTATAAGTTGTCCAAGACTATTATAAATCAACAATGAAACATTACCTGCCTTAGGAATTGAATAACTGATTTTTGTAGTCGGGTTAAAAGGATTAGGATAATTGCCTTTTAATTCAAGTGAAGACGGTACTAAAGATACTTGTCCGTTATCAACGCCGGTAAGCTTATCAGGATCTAAAGCCATCCATGCAGCAGCTGGTCCACCGGCATGTTCTCTGAACCACCAGGTTCTTGTACCATAATTCTTTGCCGCATCATCAAATGAATCACCATCGTATAAATCCATTCCTGCAAATAATACTTTATCACCAAGGTCTGCAGGATACCCGAACTTTGTAAGATCGAGTTTCATCTCAAGGAAATATCCTTCATCAATATCAGTATTGTTATTTATAGTTGAAGCACCTTTTAACTTGGCGGCAATATTTGCACCGGAATCAATTAAAGCAGTTAAAGCATCATACGCCTGAAGTGAACCATCTATGCTGAAATTCATTCGCAACAGTTTATAATTAGGATAATGTTCGTCAACATTTATATCACTGCGGTTAGCAAGAAGCACTCCTAAACCGTCAACAGCATCATAAGTTTCAGAGCCTTGGATAAGCATATCATTTACGTCTGCACCAATGTAAAGGAATTGATCCTGGAAGAACATTTTAATTGTAGCATAAGAAGGATCAAGAACAGGTGGTTTTGAACCAGTTACCAATTCTGGCTGCCACTGTCCGCTTGCAAGCGGGCCAACACCGGGATAAGAAGCGCGCAATACCGAATCATCCCAGGCGATATTAAATGAATACGCCCCATTCCATTGCGATTCATTCAGATCTCCATCAACTACCGGTTCAGGCCATCCGGTACCATTAGGAATAACAACATCCGGCTCAACTACTGGCAATGCACCGGAATTAATTGTAACATCAGGACGGGTCATAACTCTTCCGAAGTTTGGTCCATGTGCATTACCCCAAGGGGCCTGCCACCAGGTGCGTGAAGCAGATATTTTACTTGCATCACCACTGAAAATATTGTCACCATCCCAGATGCTGTAATTAAGAGCAATTACTTCACCTTCAGATTTTGTTGCATCGTAACCTTGAGCACTAATATCAATTCTCATTTCAACCGTCCAGCTCTTATCCGGCAGGTTATCATTTGAAATACCATCAACAACTGTAACGGCATCCCATGCAGCAATTTGCTCAGCAGTTCTGCCTACAAAATCCCAATCGCCCCACTTTCCAATAAACCTTGGAGGTCTTCCGATCCATGGAGTTAAAGTATCCTTACCACCGGCAAGCCACCATGTATAAAAATATTCTGATGCAGGAGCAGGGCGGGTTGAAGAACCTTTATCTTTAACAGACATTAATATTGCATCCCATCTTGCCCAGTCTTTTGTTCCGCCGACCGAACTATCAGGAATTACAAAACCAAGATAAAGCTGGTTTCCGTCAATAAGGTATTTAACTGTAGCTCTTGTTGAATCTGTATTTGCCTCCGGTTGGAATTCAGAACGGTAGCCGCTTGATGGCAATGTTCCCTGAACTCCGTAAACAACTTCTACTGATTCAGCCTTTGACCATGCTGATTCATTCAGTACGCCATCAAGTGTAATCTGTTCGCCGGCAGTTGAACGTGCCCAAACAATATCTTCACGCGTTTTATATTGTGCATTTGCACAAACTGTTAATATCAGCAGTCCAAGTAATAGAAATCTTTTCATTAGTTCCTCCTTCTTTTATTATTAGATTATTTCATTGTTCTATATTTATCCTTTCACACTTCCCATCATTATTCCTTTTATATAGGATTTTTGCAAAACCAAAAACACAATAAGTATTGGAATAATTGTAACGACAGAGCCTGCCATCATTAACTCGGGATCTTTAGTATGTTCACCCATTAAGTTTGCAAGAGCAACAGGCAGAGTGTACATCGAGTTATCTGTTAAAGCTATTAAAGGCCAAAGGAAATCATTCCACGTTCCCATAAAAGTAAAAAGCGCAAGTGTAACAAGTATCGGCTT
>QZKB01000031.1 GCA_003599415.1 Ignavibacteriales bacterium
CTTATTAATTTCAAGGATTTTTCAATCCCGGATTCAAAGTTAAGATCTGTTGGTGATACACGGTTTGACAGAGTTTATCAAAAAAGCCAGGCGGCAAAAGAAAAAAAATTATTCAGGGAAAATTTCTTCTCCGGTAAAAAAGTATTTGTTGCCGGAAGCTCCTGGGAAAGTGATGAAGAAGTTTATTTACCTGCTTTCCTGAAATTAATGAAATATGAACCTGAGCTTGTATTGATTCTTGTACCTCATGAACCAACCATTTCACGACTCGAAAAGCTCGAAAATTACTTTTCAGGAAAAACATCTACAATTCGCTTCTCCTATTTGAACAATTATAACAACGAAAGTGTTATAATAGTTGATTCGATAGGCATTTTGCTTACTCTTTATTATTATGCTGACGTAGCGTATGTAGGAGGCAGTTTTAAACAAGGCATTCATAATGTGCTGGAACCTGCGGTTTATGGTATTCCCGTAATTTTCGGGCCAAAAATAGAAAACTCGCAGGAAGCGCAAAAACTTGTTAAGATTGGCGGCGCTAAACTTATTAATAACAAGAATGAGATTTATAAACATCTCAGGTTGTTATTAGGTAACAATGAACTGCGCAGGAAAATCGGAAAAATCTCTCTTGAATACGTCATTCATAATATTGGTGCGACAGATAAAATAATTAAGGAAATAAAATCTATTTCCAACTAATACTATTTTTGAATCGCTGCTACGCAATTAATTCAAAAATTGAAAGGAACTGTATCGAAATGAAGGTACAGTATTAAATAAGATATCATATGATATTTAAGATAATTTTTTTATTATTGCGTTTAATTATTTACCTAACATTATTTTTTTGATGGAAAATTTACCCCCAAAATATAAAAGCCTATTGTCTTCAGTTGATCTTGAGGGTTTTTTTGATTTATCCTATGACCTTTACCTGATTGCGTCAATAGCAGATGGTACTCCTCTATGGATAAACCAAAACGTAATAAATGTTCTGGGTTATTCAGAAGAAGAATTTTTAGCAAAAAAAATCGAGGAGATTATTTATAAAGATGATCTTTCGATTTTTGAAACTGCTATTCATCACCTTTTTGATGGCAACTCTTTATCAAATCTTGAATTCCGTTTTAATACTAAACCGGGTAACATAATCTGGATTTCACTTAATGCAATTCCCCTTAAGAAAAATAATATTATTATATGTACGGTAAGAAATATTAATAAAAGAAAAGAAGCGGATGAGGAATTAAAGCTTTTAAAGAATCTTGTCTTTGCATACAACCAGATTGCAGATATTGAACAATCATTTAAAATAACTCTTGAACATATTTGCCGTTTTGCCGGCCTCCCTATGGGCGAAGCATGGATATTAGATAAATACCAGGAATCAATTGTTCGAACGGCTGAATGGTTCAATAAAGATTTGAAAGTACAGAACTATTCTTATAAAACAAAAAACCATAAAGGAAAAGTGGGTAAGGGAATCCTGGGAACTGTTTGGAAAACAAGAAGACAAAAATGGATTCAGGATATTGGCAACCAAAAGAATTTTATTAGATTCAAACAAATACGTCAGACTAACCTTAACACATATTTTTTAACGCCGATTGTTTCAAGAGATAAGACAGTAGCAATAATTGCATTCTATCTTTACGAGTCCAGTCCCAAAAATGAAAAGCTTTTTAACTTAATTAAATATCTTTCTGTAAATCTGGCCTCGTTAGTTGAACATAAAATTACCGAGCAAAAATTAATTAAAAACGAAAAACTTCTTAACCAGGCACAAAAAGTTGCTAATCTTGGTATATGGGAATATGATTTCAAAACAAAAAGAAGTATCTGGTCAGCCGGACTATTTGAAATTACAGGGCTCGAAAAACAACAATATGTAGAATTCGAACAGTTTATGGAAATTGTCCATCCTGACGATAAAGGTTTTCTACTTCTTGAACTTGATCTATCCTATTCCAATAGAAAGACATTTAATTATAATTTTTCCATCGTCAGAAAAAACAGTACCGTTAGAAATATAACGGCAAAAGCTTCAGTTACTACAGATGATGATGGTAACGTTGTAAGCCTTATAGGGATAATGCAGGACTTAACAACAATTAGAGAAGCCGAAGAAGAGAAGCAGAACCTGGAGTTATATTTCCATTCTTTAATTGAAAATGAATTTGATGTAAAAGTAATTTTGAATGAAGACTCTACTTTTAAATATCTAAGCCCTTCAATTAAAGATGTGCTCGGATATAACGCATCTGAATTGTTCAACAAACCGGTAATCAATTACATTCACCCTGATGATATAAAGCAGGCAACTGAAAAATTTGCATTCATATTAAAAGAAAAGGAACAGAAAATAACCACGGAAATTCGCTTTAAGAAAAAGGATGAAAGCTACTGTTACCTTGAAATCAACTTAAAGAATTTAATTGATGTGCAGGCAATTAGCGGAATTATTGTTAATGCAAGCGACATCACCAGGAGAAAAAATTACGAAAACACATTACGTACTCTTCTAATGGCTGGTAAAAAACTAAACTCAAAGTTAAACGTAGAGCAGGCTTTGGATTACCTTGTTGAGGAAGGAATAAAGTTGCTTGATTGCGAAAGCGGCGTAGCAGGACTAAGAGTTGGTGATTGTTTTATAAGTAAAAAATATTTTCATAACCTTGTGCCGGAAATGTTTGAGTATGAATGGCTCCCCGGTGAAGGAATTCCCGGTTATGTTGTAAAAAACAAGAAAGTATATTTAACAAATAATTCACACGACGACCCGATAGCCTGCAAAAACTGGTGTGATAAATTTAATATTTATAATACTATCTGTGCCCCTATATTAGATTCCGAATCTGAAGTTCTAGGTTTCTTAAGAATTGACAATAAAAAAAACGGCGCCGTATTTACAAATGAAGATGTAGAGAAACTTTCGTTGCTTTCTCAAACTGCTTCTACTGCTATACAAAATTCAATAGCATATCAAAAGATAGAGGCGGCAGAATTCCAGGTTAAGAATTCAAGAGAACAATTAAGACGATTGTCTGCCCACCTTCAATCTGCAAGAGAGGAGGAAAGAACAAGAATTGCGAGGGAAATTCATGATGAGCTTGGGCAGGCCCTTACTGGTTTGAAAATGGATTTATCCTGGATTGCAAAAAAACTACAGAAACCGGTTGACAATGCTGATATAATTAAGCAGAAACTTTCAACAATGGATTCGCTTATTGACGAAACAATAACATCAGTTAGAAAAATTGCTTCTGAGTTAAGACCAGGAGTTCTTGACTATCTTGGATTACCGGCAGCTATTGAATGGCAGGCTCAGGAATTTCAAAACAGGACAGGAATTAAATGTATAATAGAAGAACTGCCTGCTGATATTGAGATATCAAACGATATTTCAACCGCTATATTCAGAATTTTCCAGGAAACTCTTACAAATATTACAAGACATGCGGAAGCATCCGAAGTGAAAGTTTCCCTTTCTTTTACTGATGATGAAGTTAATTTAACCGTGAAAGATAATGGTAAGGGAATTGTGAATGATAAAATTGAAAACCATAAGTCGTTTGGTTTATTAGGTATGGAAGAAAGAGCAAGACTTTTTAACGGGAATTTTAAGATATTTGCTTCAAACCCGGGAACGACTGTCTCTGTAATAATTCCTTTGAACGATTCTAAACTTAAACCATTGGAGTTGTAATTTATGCACAAAGTATTAATCTGCGATGATCACGCTGTAGTTAGACAGGGTTTAAAACAAATTTTACTTGAAGACAGTAATAAATTTTCCTGCGAAGAAGCCTCGAATGGAAGAGAAGTTTTAGATATGATTGCCGAAAATAAATGGGACGCTGTAGTTCTTGATATATCATTGCCGGGTATGTCCGGCATAGAAATTCTAAAAGAGATTAAAAAAGTCAGACCTAAACTTCCCGTCCTGGTTTTAACTGTACACTCTGAAGAACAGTTTGGTTTAAGAACATTAAAAGCAGGAGCAGCCGGTTATTTAACAAAGGACAGCGCACCGGAAGAGCTTGTTAATGCTTTAAAAAGAATTATGAACGGCGGCAAATATATTAACCAGCAGATTGTTGAAATACTTATGAACGATGTAGATAATAATTCCGATAGACCTCCGCACGAAAATCTTTCCAACAGGGAGTTTGAAATTATGAGGTTGATTGCTTCCGGCAAGGCTCCAATGCAAATTGCAGATGAACTTGCACTTAGCGTTAAAACCGTAAGTACGTACAGATCCCGACTATTGGAAAAAATGAAGTTCACTACAAATGCTGAAATAACCCATTATGCTATTACGAATAAACTTGTCTGATCAGTAATCACGATTTTAAGAATACTTAATCTGCTTATTTTCCTTAACCGGCTAGTTTAATTAACTTAGCCTTCTTTTTTATGTGAGATTTTACTTTTATATAATTAACCCCGTTTATCATCACTTCAATGTTATGTAAGAAAATCACCTACAAAATAAATCAACTTTATCCTACCCGGCTTAAATATTTTTATATGGACATTAACTGTAATATTAGCTATCGTTAAATAGATGCCGGTTCAAACAGAATCTCAACAGAATCAGTATCATTTGAAACCCTGTTTAATGTAGAAAAATAATCTTAAGAAGAATCGTTTATGTATAAAATTATAAAGCCTTCACAGAGTTTAAGAATCATGAACTTAGTAATCTCCGATGATTCTCCGGTTGTCCGTGTTAGGTTATCTCACATGATCGGAGAATTGAAAAATGTAAACATTGTTGGCGAGGCAGAAGATGTTCAAAAATCAATTGAAATAATTGAAGAGTTGAAACCGGATATTGTTATTCTTGATATAAGTATGCCGGGTGGAAGCGGGTTGGATGTATTAAAAAACATCAGGGAAAAATTTCTGCATACTACAGTAATAATACTAACCAACTATTCTTTTCCCCAGTACAGAAAAATATGTATGGATTCCGGAGCAGATTATTTCTTCGATAAATCAAATGAATTTGACAAGGTAGTGGATGTACTTAAGGATCTGTGATAAATTCAGTAAATAACAAAATAATTTTATTGCTGTTTACCTTTAAATTTTACAAGGCCTCCGCCCCAGGTACCAATCCATTTATAATTATCATTATCAACCGCAATAGCATTTACAGAACTAACAACCAGAGGTGAATTCACTTCATTATAAATATCTCTGAAAGTAAACATAGCCTGAATTAGACTAAACCCGTTATCACTTGAACCAAACCAGACATAATTCTTCTCATCAGCAATAATACTTGTAATTTGAAAAGCAAAAGGAGGCTGGATAAAACTCCAGTTTGTTCCGTCAAATTTAAGCGGACCGGCATCTGCAGTACCGGCATAAACAGATCCTTTATTATCTACTGCTATAACATTAACATCATTACTTATCTTAGCATTAGATTCATCATAAACTTTCCATGTGTTGTTTTTAAAATGTGCGATGCCGCCAAAAAAAGTGGATACCCAAACATCATTAAGCGAAGGAATTGCAATTGAAGTTATAAAATTACTTGGTAATCCGGAGTTTGATTTATTATAAATTGTAAAACTATTTCCGTCATATACTGCAATACCTGTATTATAAGTGCCAATCCATATTTTACCATCAGGTGCCTGAACAAGTGAATAGATATTATTGGCAGGCAGGCCCGAATTTGTAGTATTATAAATTGTCCAGTTTGTTCCGTCAAATTTTACAAGTCCGTAATAAGTGGTTCCAAACCATTTATTATTGTCCTTGTCAATTAGTATACATTGAATTCTGTTATCCGGTAACGGTGAGTTACTCTTGTTGTAAATCGTCCATTCATTTCCCTTAAGTACTGCTATTCCCTTCCCATCTGTTCCAATCCATTTTGTATTTTCATTATCGATGGCAAGCGAAAGGACTGAATTAGTTGGTATTCCTGAATTAGTAGTCCTGTAAATGATCCAATAGGTAGTATCGGGAAGAACACGATGAATCTCGGTAATTTGCTGACTTTCGACTTTTACGTCAAAAATATCATTTTCACAACCGGCTTTTTTTAGTGTTAATGTATGGGTGCCGGGTAAAAGATTGCTTAGGTTAGTTGGTGTAAACTTTCCCGTTACACTATCATCTAACAAGATAGATGCACCAGATGGATAACTTGTAAGTTTGATAGACCCGTACATAGTTGGATTTGTTTTAAAGTTAACAAACAGTTCTTTCTTTTCGCCGTTATTAATAGTTACATAGATAGATGTGTCTTTCCAGTTTGTAAGTCTTAATAATATTTTATAATCCCCGTCTTCAAGAAATCGGATACTATCCGGTGTAAACTTACCTGTATTTGTACCATTAATATAAATTTTAGCGCCGGAAGGATTTGATTCTATTTTAAAGAACCCGGTACTAACAGCGGGGTCGTCCGGTGTAACCGAGACTTCTTTTGCACAGCTAAGAAAAGCGAAGAAGAATGAAACAATGAAAAATATTACCATCAAAATTTTATCCCTGATTACTCTCATCTTAATTACCCGCCTTGTATCCAAATGACCTGATATATTCTTCCTTTAAAGTTGCAGCAAGCAATTGCTTTCTGTAAGAAGCAAAAATACCGTAACCACCTGTAACATTTGTATAATCCGTCTGATCAATACGTATTGAAAAATCATCCATATAACCATGAATAGATGAGTAATAATCAGACAATGGTTTATCCATTATAATTACCTCATATTCACCCCTCATTATCTGGTAACTTGATTTCTGCCCGTCACCCAGAGATATATTTTTCATTACGCTATCAAGAGCGGATAATTCATAATTGAAAATTGTTTTCCTTGTAACACCGGGATAAACAGGTGTTACTTTACCATTAATTGTATTATAATCCAGGGGTACTTCAACAATGTGGAATTCGGAATTATGCTTATAATATATTCTGAACCTTACAAAGTAATAAACCTCTTCCTCAAGTTTACGCCATACAATTGAAAACTGATTCTTGTAACTAAGCGGTATAATTCTATCGCAGGAATCTATTCCGATGTTTGAAGGTAATTTAGTTTCAGCAGTCAGTTTTTTACCGTTATTCAATTCGGCTTTTACAATTACAGATTTTCCCTCAGCCGGAGGAAAGTTATTAATATAATAACAATGTACAGGATTATTATAACGTGAAGTATCTGAACGGGCAATCGTTGTATCACGCAAAGTATATACTTCTCCGTTGTACCATATTTTTATATCAGCGTCTTTAATAGCCGGATCAATTTCATTAATAGAAGGATCAACACCTTCTACATTATAACTGCTTGTAAGTGTTGCTATCTGTAATGTTGTATCACCACGAATAATAAAATTCAATATGTACCTTTCTTTATATGTCGTCTTAGGATCGATGCTGTCGTCGCAGGAAATAAAACTGAAAGCAGAAATTACCACTATTGAAAATATTGTTAGAGTGCAGAACGAATTCGAAACCGGGTTCTGAAATCTCATCATAGATCTATCCTTAATGAAGCTGTTGGAAGAAACGGGAGCATATTTACACGTTTGCCTGTTCCCTTTTCAAGATAAAATAAATTCTTCCTGTCATAAACATTTATTACGTTCACGCTAAGGGACATATCTGTAAATGCAATACTAAACTTCTTAGTTAAACTTAAATCTAACCTGTGGTAATAAGGCAGCCTTCCTAAATTTCTATCGGCAAGAATTGTGTATGGCTGATAATTTTCGAAAATGAACCACATAGTATAAAGGTTATCAAAGTAAAGCTTATCGTAAAAGCCTTCTATCTGTGTAAAGGGTTGTCCGGTATTTAGCGTCCATGTTGCACCAGCATTCCAGTTATTACCAAAATTGTAGCTTAGCAGAACAGAAACAGAATGACGCGAATCGTAACGCGGATAATAAAGCCAGCCATCAGCAGATTGTTTATATGCCCAGCTTAATGAGTAACCGACCGAAGCCATCATTCTCGGATCAAGATACTGAAGTAAAAATTCCCAGCCGTATGATTCTCCGCTTGCGGCAAGAAGATCAGGATCATCTGAATTTACTTTGTCATAATTAAGCTCTGTTATATTCTTCATTTTTTTATAATAGGTCTCAATGTTAAGCGAAAGTTTTTCACTTAAATTTACATCTGCACCTGCAACATAATGAATTGCCGAAGGAGCAGTAAGATAACTTGGTATAATAATCCAGGGTTCAAACAAAGAAATAATATCATTGTCATCAGAAAGAGTTACCATTTCCTGCGAATAAATTCCCCAGGCAAGTTTAAGAGAAAGCAAAGGACTTATATTAATCTTTGTGTTAATTCTAGGTTCAATGCGTGTATTATTATTCTCTGCAAGAGGAGCAGCATTAAATCTTAATCCTGCATCTGCAATAAAAGCATCAAAGCGAAGAAGCCTGTATTTACCGTAAGCGCTTATGTTAGCACCTTTATCCGTAATAGTAGTTTTAATGTTTCTTAAATTTTCAAAATAATAATCGCTTGTAAATGATTTAACATAATAACCTACTTTAAGTTCGTCCCTGCTGTCATACACATAAGTAAAATCCATTCTAAGGGTTATATCTTCAACTTTATTTTTTCTTCCAAGCGCCTGGCTAAGTTTTGGAAAAACTTCAGCATCAAAACCACTGTAGGAAACAGTCATCTCAGAATATAAGGGACTTTCCCATGCCTGGAACCATGTTGCGCCGTAAAGATTATTCGACCATTTGAAATCTTCCTTTGTCTGGCTTTCCTGTAAAAGTTTATCGTTGCTGTTAAATCCAAAGACAGAAATTTTACTTAAAGTTTTTTCGTCTTTGGTGGCATAATTTGCTTTAAAGGAAAGATCATAGAAGTTAAAAGGAGCATCCTTATAATTTGTAAATTTTTTAAGGACATCATTAAACAAACTTTTTCTTCCTGTTACTATAAATGATCCGTTAGGTATCGGGCCTTCAACAGAACCTTTAAGTGTTAGCATACTTAGATTAGCAGAACCTGTAAACCTGTTCCTGTTTCCGTTTTTTGTAACAAGGTTTAATATTGATGATAATCTTTCACCGTACTCTGCCGTATAACCACCTTTATACAGTTCAACAACATTTATCATTTCAGGATCAATAACGCTGAACAAACCCATAGCATGAAATGGATTGTAAACTGAAACACCATTTAGCAGAACCAGGTTCTGATCGCTTCCTCCACCCCGGACGTAATATCTTGCGCTTACATCTCCGGATGATTTTACTCCCGGTAATAATTGAAGCGAGCGCATAATATCAGTTTCAACTCCTTTGGGCAGCAGTTCAAGTTCCTTAACAGTCATACGCTGTAAACCCAGGTCAGTCTCTTTTTCCTTTGATATTCTTTTTCCTACTGCCTCAATCTCCTGCAATTGAAGTCTTGCAGGTACAAGCAGGATATTCTGTTGTGTAATCTTACCCGGTTTTAAATTGATGTAGATTATTTTAGAAAGATAGCCCACGTAGGAAATAATAACTTTTAAATCCTTGTTTGCGGGAATAGAAGGCAGAGTAAAATTACCGTTAATATCCGTAGAGATACCGATCTTTGTACCTTCCACAAGTATTGTTGCATATGGTAAAGCCTCACCGCTTGTAGAATCCTCTACAGTACCGCGCAGTGTTCCGGTTTGTGCAAGGATTAAATCGGAAAGACATATTGCAACGATGAACAGACAGTATAATTTTTTCATCAGTTTCAGAAATTTTATTTTGCAAAAATAGTTTTATTATCCCTTAAATGAAAAGAATAAAAGGCTACCAAAGATAAAAAAATATTTCATGATATTATTCATAAAAGCCGGAACCATCCTTAGTCCCTTAGACAATTAACTCATTTGCAATATTCCAGTCATCAGTTATTCTTTCTTCGTCTCCGCCTTTTTAGAACTATTGTATTACCATTGAGTTACTATTGAGTTACAACCTAATGACGCGCAAGCGAATGACGAATCGGAGAGTGGGATATCCGTTGACTGGGGGGACAACAATTGAATGACAATCGAATGACAATTGAGTTACTATTGTATTACCATCACTGTTTAAATGTTGAATAACCAATTCCCGATTAGCAATTTCCAATTCATAACTTTTTAGAATTATCAGGTTGTATTACAACCTATTGAATCACCATCGCCTTCTTCTCCGCCTCAGCCTTAGCCTTAGCCTCCGCCTCAGCCTTTTTAGAACAATTGTGTTACCATCGAGTTACTATTAATTTACAACTTAATGACGCGCAAGCGAATGACGAATCGGAGAGTGGGGGATCCGGTGAAGGGAGAACGGCAATTGAATAACAATTGCTTGACCATTGCATTACAATTGAATGACTACTGAGGGACAACCGAATTACAATTGTATCACCATCGAATGACAATTGAGTTACAATCGAATTACAATTGTGTTACTATCAAATTCCAAATTCCTGATTTCCAATTTCCCACTTCGCCTTAGCCTCCGCCTTCCCTCACTTCATCAATACCATTTTATTTATCAAAGATATCTCTCCTGCTTTTAACCTGTAAAAGTAAATCCCTGTAGATAGTCCCGCAGCATCGAATTCCACCTCATAATTCCCGGGTTGCTTTACCTCATTTACAAGTGTTGCAACTTCATTACCAAGTATATCGTACACCTTCAGCTGCACGGGCGAACAGCAGTTCGCCCCTACGGAAGGGATGGAAAATTTTATTGTTGTGACTGGATTAAAAGGATTGGGAAAGTTCTGAGACAATTCAAATTTTACAGGTAATATTTCATTTGAAAATACATCAGTCGGTTGTGAACTTCCGAAGACTTCAAATTCATTTAGCACATAACTTGAATCAGTATTATTACTTGATATACAAAGCAGGCGAATATATTTACCTTCACCGGTTAGACCTGTAATATCATCAACACCGCCATCACCGGTATTGTTCGTAAAAATCCGTTTTGTTGCTCCTGCCGCAGTTAAAGTTTCAAGGTGATAAACCATTCCGTAAATTTTTCCCCACTTAAGTACAACACGATTTATATAAAGTGTTTTTCCAAAATCGATGTAAATCCATTGCGTATTACCGGCATTGCTAATCCAGGAAGTCGTGGTGTCATCATCGGCAGCAAGGTTTGGAGTTAATCCTCTTGCAGTAGAAGAAGCCTTAAATGCAGAGGCTAACAGTGATCTGTTAATTTTATCTGCATCCAAAACCTGAATGGTAACAGTTGCCGTATCTGTAAGTCCGCCACCGGCAATCAATTTGTATGAAGTAGTTGATCCTGGTGTGACAGTTTTAGAACCATTGGATAAAACCGATTCTCCGTCAAGCAGAGCAGTTGAGCCGTTTGATGTAGTCCAGATTAATTCCGAAGACTCACCTGAATTCTTTTCCAGAATAGGAGGATTAGCATAAAAAGTTTTAATATTTCCCGGAGGAAGAAATTGAACGGTTACATAGCTTGTATCCTTAACTTCACCATCTGTTATTAATGTGTATGTAGTGTTTGTTATCGGAGAAACTTCAAGTGAATCTGTTTGATTAACAGGAATTCCATCAAGCATTACCTGCGAGCCGGTTGTAGTTTCCCAGTAAAGTTTAAGCGATTGCCCCTGTTCAAAAGTGGCAGGATTTGCATTGAAGTATCTGATAATTCCTGACGGACTTGACATGATTGAATCATAAGCTATCCTGGCCATAATAGCATAGCCATCTGCATTGGGATGAATGCCATCTGAAAAAAGTGTACTATAATTTTTTAACCCTTCATTAAAATTAATCAGCAGTGTATTTGCAGTCTTGCGAACAGAATCAATTAAAGGAATAATGTTATCATTAATTATCGAGTTGGTTATACCATAGCCGTCTTTAAAAACCGGTGGAGGAAAGCAGACATAGATCTGGGGGTTACGGTCATTTTTTCTGAATGTTTGAACCATTTCCATATAATCACCGTAGAACTCATCTTTGTAAACCCAGTTCTGCGGTTTGCTGTCGTTAGTGCCGAGACAAAGAATTATTATATGAGGATTATAATCCTGCGCATCCAGAAAATATTCTTCATTCCAGTAAGGATAATCTCCTTTCTTAAGTAAAGTTCGTCCACCCAATCCGTAATTTTTCACTTCATAATGATTACCAAGTAATGCACCAAGCTGTGCAGGATAAGTTTTAGTACCATAACCTGAACCTTCCGTAATACTGTTGCCAATGCAGGCTACTTTTATCTTTTCAACCTGTGCTGAAACTGAAATTGTAAATATTATTAATGCTGTTAGTAAAACTGATTTCATTTTAAACCTGATTTCTGGGAAATGTTAAAGATAAATGAAACAATTTCTGTACTAAAATATTTTAAGGAAATTAAAATGAAAACCGTGCAGTCCCGATAATCTGCTTTATTAAAATGATTATGGATTATTGGATTGATAAAGTAACGAGTAGATCCCAGCGGCTTTGAAGTAAAATAATTTACCGCAAAGCCGCTAAGACGCAAAGAAACAGAAAGGATTATTTCATAAGAATCATTTTTCTTACTTCATTGAATGAACCAGCTCTAAGCTGATAGAAATATATTCCGCTGGAAAGATTGCTGCCATCAAAATTCACCTCGTAATTACCCGGTGCTTTGGCTTCGTTTACAAGTGTTGTAACTACTCTTCCAAGAATATCATACACCCTCAATATTACTTGTTGTAAAGACGATCCGCCTGCGGCGGAATGCCTCGTCTCTACATCGGGTACAGAAAATTTAATAATGGTAGCAGGATTAAAGGGATTAGGATAATTCTGATATAATGCAAAATCTTTTACCTCGGAAATATTTCCATCAACATCATTCAGTATATCAGTTTCAGGAACAGGTAACTGGGTGGTTGTGTAAATATGAAATTCTCCGGGCTGCAAAGTAACTGCATCCTGTGTATTTGTTACCTCTAAAGAGGCTCCTGTAAAGTAATCATACCATGTGCCGGTATTCTGGAAATAAGGAATCATACTTCTTTCAACAACATCAAAATTGCCGATTACAGTTACGTTCATTGATGGATCGGTTATACTTATTCTCTTTGTTGCACCGTTAAAGAAAGTAGTAAAATTTGAAGATTCAAACGCATCATATTCACGAAGTTTGAGCATAGCCTTAATTACTTTATACAGTTTCATTCTTTTTGCATCATCCCTGTAATCCCATCGTATCGGTTTATTGCCAACTCTGCCGTTATAATCAATTGAATAATCATAACCAAGTTCACCAAACTGCCAGATCATTTTAGGACCCGGTATAGCAAGGAAGAATGCATTAACAAGTTTCATCCTATTTAAAGCCTGGCTTGTATCTTTAATATTATAAGCTGCATTTGAATTTCCGTACTGAAGATTTTTGTACATCAGTCGTTCTTCATCATGGCTTTCCATATAAGAAACGAGATGTGGTTTTGCCCATCCTCTTGCTTTATAAGAACTCCATGAAAAATCCGATTTTGAATTATCATTATAGCCCATTGATGCTTCGTTATAATTGTAATTTGAATTTCCCCAGAGCATCATTCCATAAGCAGCAAGTTCTTTCTCTTCGCTGTTATCTGCAAAATGTTCAAGTATAACATAAGCAGCAGAATCAACTTCCCAGATTTTATCAGCCATTCTTTTAAGTATTGCAATACGGGAATTATCTCTTGCAGAACCATCACCACCAACGTTTGTAAATCCTTTTGTAAAATCGAACCTGAAGCCATCAACATTATACTCAGTTAACCAATATGATGTCACCCGGTCCACATAATATTGCGTAGCAGTACTTTGATGATTAAAATCGTAACCCCACGAGTAAGCTGTATTTGGGGATACCTGGTTAAACCATGGGTTGTTGGCAGCAGGTCTGCTCAAGGCTGAGTTCCAGTACAGCCTTACAAGCGGATTTAATCCATACGAATGATTTAACACCACATCAAGAATAACTGCAATTCCGTTTGCATGGCATTCATCAATAAATGCTTTGAAGTCATTCTTTGTTCCGTAATATTTATCTAACGCAAAATGCATCATAGGATTATATCCCCAGCTTTCATTACCTTCAAATTCCATCACAGGCATAAGTTCAATTGCATTTACACCAAGATTTTTAAAATATGAAAGCGTATCCTTAAGAGTCTTGTAATCGTGTGTTGTAACAAAATCTCTAAGTAGCATTTCATAGATTACAAGATCCGTGTTATGTGGTTTTGTAAAATTTGTTATCTGCCAGTTGTATCCGGATTGCGCAGTTTGCAGAACTCCGACTATTCCTGATGTTTTTCCTGCAGGATAATTTTTAAGATTCGGATAAGTTGAACCTGGGATGTATTGATCATTCCAAGGATCAAGAATTTTTTCGGAATAAGGATCCTGTATTGTCAATTCGCCGTCAACAAAATATTGAAATGCATATTCCTGTGCAGGTGTAAGATTTTTCAATTCAAGCCAGTAATGCGAGTGATCCGGTGTAATGTTCATCCTGTAAGCTGAATCGACTTCCCAGTTATTAAAATCACCAATTACATAAATGAAACTTTTATTTGGAGCATTAAGTGAAAGTGTAGCCGTTGTGCTGCTTGTGTAATTTATACCATCAATAATTCCTGCAGGAAGGTTCTGAACACTTTCAGGGTAATTCACCATAAAATAAAATGAATCGGATTTTGTTTGCCCATCATTAGATAGTGCAGTAAGTCTTATTCTTTTCTTACCGTATGAATCTGCTATCAGATTATAGGAAAGCGTATCGTTAGCAACTGTAGAAATATTTTGTCCGTTCACTGAAAGCGTTATTGAGGCCGCATTGCTTGCAACAGCTTTAATTTCAATTGTATCATTTAACGTGGAAAAGAACGGTACACTTGAGGGAGATAATATCGAAAGATTTAATCCAGCCGCGTAAACCGGCAGAAATATATCACCGCCTGTTTCTGTCTTTCCTTCTTTATAAGGTGAGTTGGCACTTCTGAAAACGAAGGCAACTTGTTTAATTGTCTCCCCGGAAGGAACATTATAAAAACTTCGGATAGACGGTTTAATTTTAAATCTATAAAGGTCAGTTCCGATTCTTTCTAATTTTGTCTCTGCTGTATTTTGTCCCCAGTTTGTCTTAACATATTTCCAGTCAGTTGAGCTTGTACTTTTACTTGTTATCACCCCGGTATGAGCATAAACATCGCCGGTGTAACCCTGCAAACCTTTGCTCCCCTGCGCTGCATCAAACAAAACAATAAGCGAATCATTATCTGTTGGAAATGTCGGTTGCCATGTAATAACCTGGCTAAAAGAATTTACACATAAACTTAATAATGAAAAAAGTAAAACTTTTACTTTCATACCGTTCCTTTAAAATGATTAAACTGTTTCAAAGATATGAATTCTATCTTTTATAAAAAATGTAGAAGGATGTAAATTACTTTGCCAGGATTAACTTTTTGGTTTGAGTGAAATATTTTTCAATACCGTTTTCTTCATATTGAACATTTAAACTGTAAAAATAAACTCCGCTTGAAAGTTGGTTTCCATCTCCGCCAGAGGCGGATCCGCCTTCGGTGGACAATTCAACATCATAAATACCCGGCGATAATTCTTTGTTTATTAAAGTGATTATTTCTTTACCGAGAATATTGTATATTCGTAGAGACGTCATATATGACGTCTCTACATTTGGTAACGTAAATTTTATTGTTGTAACCGGGTTAAACGGATTTGGGAAATTATCATACAGCATAAAATTATTTGTTTCAGAATTATCCGAAGCAACCTCAGTAGTATATTCAACAGGTTTACCGGCATCAACCCAGGCAGAGTAAATTAGTGCCGAAAGTGTTTTAGCCGCATCATTAAATAATTTTGTTGTAAAATTTTTGCTCTGCTTCCACATGGTAGAAAAGTACGCATCTCCGCTTGTACTACCCGCGTAGCTTTTTGCATAATTGTTTGCATTAATTATCGAATCCACATAGCCATTATTGGCATAAATGTAATTGAAGATGCTATTCTCATAATCTGAGATGTATTCAGCAGTATCCAAAGTAAAACTAATATCATTTGAATAGATATTTATCAGCTCACTTTCGAACTTATAATGAATTCCTCCGGGATTGTAATTTGCTGTAACGTGCAGGGGCATAAAACCATCACCTACATAATGGCCCAAATCCGCCGCTAATAAAACCGCCTTAGTCCAATCTTTTCGTTTAAATGTATTTACAAGCGAATCATATGTTGAAATAGTTACCCATGGAAGAATGCCCTGATCGTAAACGTAATTGTAGCCATAGTTGCTGATCATACTATCTAATGACTGGTTTATCTTACCTGTTGAAACGAACTCGGAGAAATTATCTATATCGATATAATGTTTTATTGATTCATCCGGATATTGGGATTTTCTTTTATCCGCATCCGAGGCATGTTCAATAAGATCGTTTTTCCATTTAGAGTACCAGCTGAATTCTTTGGGAAAGTAGTCAACGCATTTTTTATTTATAAGCTGATGACCTGTTCCTCCCCAACCTGTAAACATAAAAATCATTGTTGGAAGAAGTATAGTCTTAATAAGAAAATTTTTCAAAATCATATTCCTGTTAGTTGAACTACGACTTTTCTTTTTCTCGGTCTGTTATCGTAGTCAATTAAAATAATTTGCTGCCATGTTCCAAGGATTAGCTGACTATTGCTAAATGGAATTGTTAAAGACGGTCCCTGCAAAGATGCTCTTAAATGTGCATAACCGTTTCCATCGTGCCAGGTATTATCGTGATGATATGTTTTATTTGAAGGGATTAATCTCTCCATAAGTTCGGGTAAATCTTTCTTCAAACCTGGTTCATATTCAATTGTAGTTAAAGCGCCGGTTGAGCCAACCACAAAAAGCAAAACACTTCCTTCTGTAAACCCGGAGTCACTAATAATCTCCTGCACTTCGGCAGTAATGTCAATTATATCGTTGTAACCTTTAGTCTGTCTTTCAATGTAATTTGTTTTTATTTCCATTTCTTTCCTGATCACTTTTCAAACATATAGAAAGGCTGTTGTATAAACAAGGATGTAAATACTTTCCTATAAAACCAGATGAATGAGACATTCAATTGCTTAATTCTTTTTCGGAAAACCATGCGGGTAACTGATTCTTGTACTAATCAATTAACTATTTTGGATTCTGCGGTAAAAAACTAGGCTTTTCAAGGTTTATTCCTTGATGCAGGTTTTAGTTTTACTTAACCGGACTCCAACTTCAACCGTTTATATAAAATTATTTGCCTTCAACCCATTACATTCGATTTAAGATTTTTATCTGATATGAAAAAATTTTATTTTATTCATCAGTTTTTTTTACGATTTTATACAAGTAATCAAACGGGAGAACCGATGGATAGAATTTCCGCATTTAAAGCGTATGATATCAGAGGAAAAGTTCCTTCTGAACTTAATACTGAGATAGCATATAAAATTGGCCGGGCTTTTACGAAACTAGTAAACGCAAAAAAAATTGTAATCGGTCACGATGCAAGGAAATCATCAGAATCACTATCACAGGCATTAACAAACGGCTTAACTGATAGCGGCGTTGAAGTAATTGATATTGGCCTATGCGGCACTGAAATGATTTATTTTGCTACACCGTTTTTATCTGCTGACGGTGGCATTATGATTACTGCAAGTCATAACCCGCCTGAGTATAACGGGATGAAATTCGTTAAAAAAGATTCCGTTCCGGTAGGATATGATTCGGGGTTGAAAGATGTTGAAAAAATGGTTCTGAATAATGACTTCAATCCTTTAGCGCTACCGAAGGGTAATCTGACTAAGATTAATGTAATGGATGAATTCATAAATAACCTTAGTAAATTTTATGATAAATCTAAAATCAATCCGATGAAAGTTGTTGTTAACGCGGGCAACGGTTGCGCCGGACTTGCACTGAATGAACTGGAGAAAATTCTTCCTGTTAAAATGATAAAAATTTTCAACGACCCGGATTCAAATTTTCCTAACGGTGTTCCCAATCCTTTATTACCGGAAAACCGGCAATCTACTCATGATGCAGTTTTGCAAAATAATGCAGACCTTGGCGTTGCATGGGATGGAGATTATGACAGGTGCTTTTTCTTTGATGAAAAGGGAAATTTTATTGAAGGTTATTATATAGTTGGTTTGCTTGCTAAATCAATATTAAAGAAAAATCCCGATGAGAAAATTGTACATGACCCGAGATTAGTCTGGAATACGCAAAAAATTGTGTCCGAAAATGAAGGGATTGCAGTTCAGTCCGTCAGCGGTCATGCATTTATTAAAGCTAAGATGAGAGAAGTGAACGCCATATACGGCGGAGAAATGTCTGCTCATCATTATTTTAAAGATAATGCTTACTCAGACAGCGGTATGATACCGTTCCTGCTTGTAATGCAGCTAATGTCCGAAGAGAACAAAACTCTTTCACAGCTAGTTGGTGAAATGGTAAAGGAATTCCCTTGCTCCGGTGAAATAAATTCTACAATTAAAGACGCGGCAGGTAAAATAAAAGAGCTGGACTTGAAGTACACTGGTGGTGAAAGAGACTATTCAGATGGTTTAAGCGTAGATTATGGCAATTGGAGATTTAATGTAAGAATGTCTAACACCGAACCAATAATAAGGTTAAATGTTGAAACCAAAGGCGACGAAAAACTTCTCGAAGAAAAGACAAAAGAGTTACTTGATACTATAAGAAATTAGCTCAAAACCATTTAACAAAGTGATCGTCTAAAAGAAAAATTATAAACTTTTTACGGGAAATATTATGGCAGCAGAAAATGAAAAAGACATCGACATCAATAAAATACTTCACAATAAGTTAAAGTCAGTTTCTATTGATTCTCTTGAGACAGGCATTTCAAAAGTTATTACGGATCTGGTTGGTGAAGATTATCGCTGTAGCATTGGTAATATTAAATATACTTTATTCAGCGGCGCAGAGATAAGTCTTAAAATAGAACTGACATTAAAGGATGAAAACGCTCCTCAGCTTTAGAAAATAATAAGGCAGGTCCACTGCCTTGTTATTTTTCTACCGGGGAAAAATGTAATATTATTTTTTCGGTTATAAAAGAGAGCATATAACCGATCGCGCTTCCGATAACAGCACCTCCAATAACATCTGAAGGATAATGCCTGCCGACGTATATTCTTGAAACAGATACCAAGGCAGCGACAATAAATAATATCCACTTAAGGTTGGGGTAAAATTTATTTACAAATACCGCAATAGCAAAATTGTTAACTGCATGAGAAGAAGGGAAAGAGAAACTATCCGTACAACCGGCAAGGATTTTTACATCAGGCAAAGCATTGCATGGTCTTATCCTTCCAACAAGATTTTTAACCACAAAACTGCTTAACTGGTCAGAAACTGTTATTACGATTAAAGAGAAAACGGCAATAATCTTTCCTCTTTTGCCGCCCTTAAAGAAAAGTATACACCATAATACCACATAAGTAATCATCCAGTTCTTGGCTTCCGTTATGAAGACAAAAAATTTATCCAGCAGAGGAAATGACAGGGTATGATTGAAAAAATAAAACACACTTAAATCAATTGAATAGAGAAAGTCCATCATTTTAATCCTTTATGACCTTAAGTTAAGCGGAAAAATAGGAAATTAAAATAAAAGTTATAGGATAAAATTTATTTAATAATGTTGTTTTAAAAAAAATTTATTAAGTTGGGCAGGAACGAAAACCGAGTTATTTATGAAAAGAAAAAATAATTCCATTGCGCGATATATTTTTAAGCAGGAACAACCATTTTCTTCAACCAAATATGCTAAGGTTAAAGGAGAACTTGAAAAACTATTAATTTCTCCCCTAAAAGTTATTTCGCTTCTTGTTACAATCGCAGGAATCTTTGCACTTGTTTTCGAAGTGAGGTATTTTACACAATATTCCACTACTATTTATTTTGTAAGATTATTCCAGACGTTCACTGGCTTCCTGATCTTGATCCACTCAATTTTTATTGATAAAAAAGATAACAGAGTATTCGTTGTTCATATTTTATTGTTGATGATCGTGCTGGTCTCGGCAGTAATGATCTATTTAATCCCCTCAACTTTACAATTCAATTCTCATATAGCCGGTTTGGTAATTTTTACTTCAGCTTTATTTTTAAGCTGGGAAGTTAAGAACCAGATAATTGTTGCAATTTATTACAATCTTGTTTTTGCCTCGGCTATTTTCTTCAATAACGGTTCAATCTATTTCATTCCTAATATGTTTGAATCGGTTATTTTCATTTTATTCCTCGGTATGCTTTCTATTGTAGCAAGCGCAGTTAATTTCAAAATGAGAATGGATCTGGCAGAAAAATCGTTTAGGATGGAAGAATCGGAAAAGAAATTTCACTCGCTTTTCAATAATTCTGCCGAAGGTATCTTCCAGACAACAATGGAAGGAAAATTTACAACTGTTAACCCGGCTTTGGTAAAAATTCTTGGATATGAAAGTATAGAAGAATTATACCAGATAGATATCGAATCTTCAGTCTATTGTAATCAGGATGACAGAAGAACCCTTTCAAAAATTCTTAAAGAAAAAGGAGAGGTAACAAACTACAGGCTTCCGGTTAAAAAGAAAGATGGCTCGGAGATTATTGTCTCACTTAATGATAAACTTATCCTTGATGAAGATACAAACACATATTACTATGAAGGTAATATGCATGATATTACTAAAGAGGAAATTCTTGACAGAGAAAGACGAAATGCAGAAGAGGCTTTAAAACTGGAAAAGAATAAATCTGATAGACTTGCGAAAGAAGCGATGCAGGCCAATGAAGCAAAAAGTACTTTCCTTGCTAACATGAGTCACGAAATAAGAACACCTATGAACGGAGTATTGGGATACCTTGAATTGATTGAACAGGATGCATATGATGATAAAGAAGAACTGATGCTATTTGTAAACCGTGCGCGCTCAGCAGCTTCTTCATTGCTTGATATAATTAATAATGTACTTGATATTTCTAAAATTGAATCGGGTAAGATTGAACTTGAGACTATTGATTTCAGTTTGAGAGAAGTTCTTAACGATGCAATTACAACCGTGAAATCTTTAGCAGATGAAAAGATACTTCCAATAAATTATAAAATTAATGATGAAGTGCCGCTATTATTAATTGGAGACCCGATTAGAATAAGACAAATATTTACGAACCTGCTTAGCAATGCTATTAAATTTACCACAGAAGGTGAAGTATCTGTTTCCGTAGGTTTAAAGGAAATTATTGGTAACACTGCTAATCTATTTATTTCGGTAAAGGATACCGGTATTGGCATACCTAAAGATAAAATTAGCAGACTATTCCAGCCTTATTCACAGGTTGATAGTTCACATAAAAGATTATTTGGAGGAACGGGTCTGGGTTTAAGAATATGTAAAGAATTTGTACATATGATGGGTGGTGAAATAAATATTGAAAGCGAAGAAGGTAAAGGAAGCAATTTCTATTTTAACATAAAACTTCTTGTTAAAAAAGAAAGCGATAAGAGAATTAATTCCGAGACAAAAGGAGTAAATGAACCAATGGCTAAGTACGGTAAAATTGGTTCTGATGAATTAAGAATTTTGAGGAATAAATTTAATGTGCTGGTTGTTGAAGATGAGGAATATAATATTTCTATGCAGAAAAGAATACTTGAAGAAGCAGGCTATTTAGTAACATTTGCTAATAATGGAAAAAGTGCCTATGCAGAAGTAAAAGATAAATGTTTTGATCTGATTGCTTTGGAAATAAAAATGCCTGATATTGACGGGGTTATCTTAACCAAAGAAATAAGAAGGCTTGGTAATTCAAATAATATTACTCCTATTTTAGGAGTTAGCAGCCCGGGGATTAAAGATGAATCAAAAAAATATATTTTAGCGGGTGTTAACGATATAATTTATAAACCGCTGGTAATCCGGGATTATCTCGATAGAATTGATAAGATGTTGGAGATTTCATAAACGCAAATCGGGATAACTTAGTATCCCGATTTTTTTTGTTCAATTTAAGCGATCTCTGCAAGTGATTTTTTAATAATATCGATGGCTTCGTGAATTTGTTCCTCTGTAATAACGAGCGGCGGTGCAAAACGAATAATATGCTGATGAGTTGGTTTTGCAAGAAGCCCGTTATCCCGCATCTTCAAACATACATCCCAGGCTTCTTTACCATTTTTTGGTTTTATAACAATTGCATTAAGTAATCCTTTTCCTCTAACCAATTCAATCATATCAGAATCAATCTTCATTAATTCACTTCTGAATAATTCGCCTAACCGTTCAGCATTCTCAGCTAATTTTTCTTCCTTTACAACTTCAAGAGATGCAATAGCAACTTTTGCAGCCAAAGGATTTCCACCAAAAGTAGAACCATGTTCACCCGGTTTAATACAAAGCATAATTTCATCATCTGCCAATACAGCTGAAATAGGCATTGTTCCACCGGATAAAGCTTTACCAAGAATTACAATATCCGGACGTACATTTTCGTGATCGCAACATAACAATTTACCGGTACGTGCAATTCCGGTTTGAACTTCGTCAGCAATAAACAAAACATTTTTTGCCTTACATAAATTATATGCTTTTGAGATATATCCTTCATCAGGTACAAATACTCCGGCTTCCCCCTGAATTGGCTCAACTAAAAATCCGGCAACGTTTGGTTCTTCCAAAGCTTTTTGTAATGCTGTTAAATCATTATAAGGAATTTTTATGAAGCCTGGAGTGAACGGACCAAATCCTCCGTAAGAATCCGGATCTGTAGACATTGAAATAACTGTGATTGTTCTGCCATGAAAATTTCCTTCGCAAACAATAATCTTTGCTTCATTTTCCTTAATGCCTTTTTTAAGGTAAGCCCACTTACGGCAAAGCTTTAAAGCTGTTTCATCTGCTTCAGCACCAGAATTCATTGGTAATACTTTATCATAACCAAAATATTCTGTAATGTATTTTTCATATTCACCAAGACGATTATTAAAAAAAGCTCTTGATGTTAATGTTAATGTTTCCGCTTGTTCTTTTAACGCATTAATTATTTTAGGGTGGCAATGCCCCTGGTTAACTGCAGAGTATGCAGATAAAAAATCGTAATATCTTTTTCCCTCAACGTCCCATAGAAAAACTCCGTTACCTTTAGCCAGAACTACAGGCAGAGGATGGTAATTATGAGCACCATACTTTTCTTCCAGTTCGAAAAAATGTTCAGAAGTCATACAAAACCTTATTTTATGAATACATTAAATTAATTTGTGCAAATTTATCTAAAAAACCTCTTAGTTACGAGGGGAATTTAAAGTAAAATTCCTTTTATTTGGATAATCTGGGAATTGTTTTATTACGAAAAATTCAATCCGCCCCTTTTATCTTAATTATTTTTCCAAATACTTTATGTTTATTGAGGAAATGAATTTAAGGATCAGTACCGAAATTAGTCGGGTTAAAAGTAACTAATTAAGTAAGGGCTAAGAAAAATTATCTGTATATCATCTGTCATTCCCACGAAAATTGGAATCCATAAAAATTTCTATAGATTCCTGTTCCTGCTTGCAGCAGGCAAGTGCACGGGAATGACATTTTATATTTTTCAGAAGTTTCTTAGTATCAATAGAAACTCTTATTGATGAGGAAGACAAGGAAATTGCTGGTGACGATGGAAGATATTATTTAAATCTATTAGTTGTTAACTCCATTAGAATTTTTATATTGCCTTATTTGCGTGGATTAATTTATTCTCAATTGTTACTTGCCTTTTTCATATTAATCATTTTATCACTACCGGTGTTTTCATTTATCTTCCGGATTGTATTTCGAATCTCCTGAATTTTTGATTTTAGTAAAGAAGTTTCAGCATCAATCGTTTTGATTCTTGATTCTGAAATATTTTCTCTTACACGGTTTTGCCTTAGTACCTGTCCAATATCAGTTGAGTTTACCCCGACAAGTACATTAACCATTTTAACAGATTCAACATTAGATTCTGACCATGTTCTGCCAACAATTTTATCCAATTCATCTATAGTTATAAGCTCCGGTGAAACTGCAATACCGGTTCCATCATTAAGACCTGAAGGAATTATAAAGTCTCCGCAATTAACTTCACCGCTTACCTTAATAGGTACTTGTCCCATAAATGCAACCTTTTCAAATTTATTCTCTTCGGTTTTTAACGGCATATTTCCTAATACAATAGGAGAAGTTGAAATGGCCATTAAATTTTCAGCATTAAAAGTATTCTTGGAAATCTTACCGCCATTAACACCAACAATATCTCCCGGGAAGATTGTTTCATTCAAATCGATCCTCTCAAGCCATTCTGCGTAATCGCCGCTTCCCGATTCATAAGTAACTCCAAGATTCGCCAGATCCCAGATCATTTTAAATGTAATTTCTGCAATGTCGGATGCAATTCTGATAATATCAGCCGGTTCAGTAGGAATAGGTAACGGATACAACCAGGATGATGCAGCCACTACTTCTGCAACAACCAAAGCGGCTAAGTATGCATCGGTAGCAATATTTTTGGGCTGAAGTAAATATTCACCTGCAGTTTGTCCTTCTATCCTGCCAACCATTCCCTCGCCATCCCAGAAAGAAACGTAATTATTATCACCATTAACACTAGTGTTAATATCAATGCCGATTCCCTGCTGGCCGCCTTTAACGCTCAACGCATAAGCGTTTTTGTCATCATCGTTACCTGTGACTGAGCTTGTAATCTCAACACGACCAAGAGAATCAATTGTTAAAATTGGGTTGGCAAGGTAATCGACTCTAAGCGGATTCTTATTTGGCGGTACAGCAATGTGCATCCTTGCTCCGGCAGGATCAATCCCAACCCCAAGGTTTCCGTCAACAAACCAATAGTCAAATATACTATAGCCAAACACTTCAAAATCAACCGGGTTCTCTCCTGTTCCCAATAAAATATATCCAAAAGGATCAAAACGCATTCTGTCAATTTCGTTTGTCTGGATTAAAAAATCTCTTGCGTTTCTTGTACCGATAAAGTGTCGTTCCGGTCCATAGATTATATTACCTTTCCATGTCCACCAATCATAATCAGAACCTGCAACCCCATACTTATTTTTAAAGTCCTCAATTGACCTGATGTCTGCAGGCGGATCAATGATTTTAGAAAAACTCAGACTTTTTATTTTGTCACTCGTTATTGAACCGTCCTTTAACTTTTCTGTTGTAATTGAACCATCTCTGACAGTGTTTGCGTATTTAGCACCAAGACTATATGCAGTTGTTCCAAGTTCAAGCCTCTGCGGCATTTCAGCTTCATCATTTACCTGAATCCCAAGATAATATTTTTTATCGAACGATAAAGTATTCTCTTCATCCGATCCGATCATTATTGTAAAGAGACCATCTTTTACTTCAACATTTTCATATTTACCACTCCACAATGGTAATTGTGCATCGGGAGAATCGTATACATGAATTATAAAATTATAATTATCATCTGCCAGATTTCTTCCCTCTTTATCCGAAAGATACCCGTTGAACAAAACCTGTGATGGCATCTTTGATGATTTTACTTCCTGGGCAAAAGCAGATTCAGTCAGATGACCTATAAAAATAAGAAACAACTGAATCACACAGAGAATAAATATTTTTTTCATTTTAGCACCATAATCTTTTTTGTCATTATGATTATGTATCAATCATTTTTTGTTTAAGGTAAATGCCTGCTTGTCCTGGCGGCAGGATTTCTTTTCAAGTAATTCCTTAACCAGTTTTACATCATCTTCAACTTCCTTTAGTTGAAGTAAAATACCGTCGAGTTCCCTGTTCTTTTCAGCTAAAGCTATTTTAAGTTTACGGTTATCGTTATATTTTTTCCTGATCACACTAAACAGGTCATTCATTTTTAAACCAACAGAGACATTCACATATTTTATTTCTTCATTCAGATTTTCTTCCCACGATTTTCCGACTACTTTGGCAAATTCTTCAGCGGTCATCATTTCGGGTTCAACAGCTATGCCTACTCCATCATTAAGACCTGAAGGAATAATATAGTCTCCTTTATTAACATATCCTTTAACTTTAACAGGAACCTGTCCTTTGAATGCTACTTTTTCAAAATCCATTTTTCTTTCATCGGGAGGCATATTACCAAGAACCAGAGGGGAATGAGAAATTGACATGAACTGTTCAGCATTATTTGTGTTCTTTGAAATTTTACCTCTTGTAACACCTACAATATCACCGGGCATAAAGAATTCATTGCGATCAAATTTCTCAAGCCATTCGGCATAATCCCCGCTGCCGGATTCATAAGTAACACCAAGATGAGATAAATCCCACGCTTTCTGAAAAGCCCAGTAAGCCACTTCCGCAGTTCCATTAATTATATCAGGCACTTCCAAACCACCTGCTGCGGTTGCTGCTATAGCCACTGCCAAAGCTACACCCTGAGCAACGAACCAAATATCGTGCGCAATATTTTTAGGGTTTGCAAAATAATCAGCCCAATCATAACCTTCAATCCGTCCTTTAATACCATCATCATCCCAGAACGTCATGTAATTTGTGGATGAATTTGAATTATCACTGTCTACATCAATAACAATTCCATGATCAACAGAATTAACAAACAATGAATAATTACCCTCTTCATCATCGGCTCCGGTTTGCCTGCTTGTTATCTCAACTCTTCCGGTGTTCTCAATAACAAATACTTCAAGACTGTCTGTATCAACCTTGAATGGAATTTGTAAACCATCTTCCTTGATATGAAGTTTGGCTTCTGTTTCATTAAAATCTGCCCCGACTCCCATCTTGGCTTTAACATAAACATTTCCCAAAGTAGTTTTACCAATCACTTCAAAAAATACCGAGTCGGTTACGGTTCCCATTACAACCATACCCCATGGATCGAACAACATTCTTTGTATGCTGTCTGTTTTGATGACTAAATTTCTGTCATTGATAGTACCTAAAAATTTATCCTGCCCTTCCAGAAGGTTGCCGTATCTTCTCCAGAACATAGTAAGAACTGATGGTTCATCAATTGTCTTGTTTATTCTTGAAAAAGTATGGTTTAGTTCAACCAGGTCTTTTATCTTACTCCAGCTAACACTTTTTATTTTACTGTTTGTAACAGAATTAGGCGCAATCTTATTTGCAGTAATTGAATTATCTCTAACATTATTGGCTACTAAAGTTCTTATGCTGAATGGTGATGGTAGCAATTCAATTCTTGGAGTCAGCTCATCATTCCCGTTTAACTTAATACCCAGATAGTAAAGCCTGTTAAATGAAAGGTTAAGCGGATTAGGTACTGAAGCTCCTCCAAGCTGAACATTAATTTCTCCGTCTTCAACAATCACTTTTTCATGTAATTCTGACCAGACAGCTTTTCCGCCTTCTTTACTGGTATAAAGTGAAAATAAAATATTGTATTCGCCGCTTGTTATAATGCTGTTGTCAGCATCTGAAATAACAGCAGAGAAATTAATTACCTTAGGAAATTTTCCTGCAGGCAGAAGCTGCCCAGTTACTTCATTTTGAAAACCTGCCAGCAAGAATAATCCGAATATGATTAGTTTGAATAACGACCTCATATTCATATTGGCTCCTGTTAAGTAAAAATTATTTTTCATATAACTAAACATTTTGTGTTACCTAAGCAACGTTAGTTTTCTAGATTCAGAATAATTGCTGCTTTTTATGTTATAGAAATAAATACCGCTTGAAAATCCCGAGGCGTCCCAATCAATAAAATAATTGCCCGGAGATTTTGTTTCGTCAACAAGCTGTTTAACCTTTTCGCCTAACATATTATAAATTGAAATTGAGACGTATCCTTCAGTTGGAATAGAATATTCGATCCTGGTTACCGGGTTAAACGGATTAGGGTAGTTTTGCTTGAGAGAGTAACTTAAAGGCAGCTTATTTGTTCTTGAATTAACCGAAGTGCTCTGCTGACTTTTAAGGTTAAAGAAATTACTTCCTTTAACAACAAGGTTATCGGAACCTGATACTCCGACGACAGGTTTACCGACAAACATATTCAGTGTGATATTCTGCTGCTTTGAAAAAACAGTATTACTTTCCTGGAATGAATAATTGAAAATACTCTTCTCCTGTGCTGTAAGAGCAACGCAGCCTAAAAGAATTGCCAGGAATGTTTTTAAAGTAATTAATTCCTTCATTGCCTATTCCTCATTATACTCGTATTCATAAGAAATTTTACTAACGGGTTCATTAAGTTTATTAAAAATCGTTTGCTCAACCATAACTCCATTTTCATTATAAGCGCTTGTAATTCTTTTAGAGATATTGGCTGCCGGGTTTGTTATTACTTTTTCAACATATCTCCCGGCTTCATCAACTGTGTAATTTTCCTCAGTCATTATTTTAGAATCCGCATTCTTTGTCATTTCACCAATTAAGATTCCCTTATCATTATATTTTTTCTCAACCGATTGAATTGTTTTTCCCTTGTTATCGTAAGTAACCTGTGATTTCAAATTATCCTTATCATCATATTTATAAACACAACGGGATTTAATTTTGTTGTTAATATCCTCGGTCTGCAGTTCAGCTAAATTATTTTTGTCGTTGTACAGATATCTGAATACGAGATGCACTTTATTATCAGCAGCAACCGTTTCAAGTTTATCCAGCTTCTCCATAGAGTTAAATGAATGATTCATTGTTACAATAAGTTTATTTGCTTCATCATACGTTTCTGATTTCGTTAATTTATTGCCCGCATTATAGGAATATAAATTTCTAAGTTTGCCTGTTTTTCCTTTCCTGTAGGAATGAGTTTCTCTTAACCTGCTCTCTGCATCATAATAAAGTTTATTCTCACTTAACACGGAATCATTTTCACCATAGGTAACAGAATTGATTAGAAGCCCGTCCCTGCTGTATTCCTTGTAGGATATTTTGTTCTTAAACTCCGAGCCGTCTTTAAATGTTATCTTCCATTGAGTTTCAGATTTTATCTTAAGCTCAGCAATTTTTTCTTTTGTCAGCATATAATCATTTTGCCTGGTTGCCTGGGCATTTAAATGCACAGACACCAGCAATAAAACGATAATAAGTTTATTGAGGTATTTCATATTTACCTGTTTCATATTTACTTCTCATTTAAAAGATGAAATACATTTTACAGACCGGAAGATGTTTTAGTTATTTCATTGTCTTGTTTATTCAGTTGACCAGACACCTTTTCAATTTCAGAATTCATTTCCATTAATTTTTGCTTTGCATCATGTATCTTCATTTCGGCCTGTTTAAATTCGTTATCCAGATTTTCCTGTTTTTTATTTTCAAGCTGAATGAGCTTAATAATTTCTGCGTTGTCAAATCCGATTGCAGTATTTACATATTTAATATTTTCATTGTCGGATTCGCCCCATGCTCTGCCAACAACATTCATAAATTCTTCAATGGTCATTAATTCCGGGGCAACAGCAACGCCTGTTCCATTGTTAAATCCCGAAGGAATTATATAATCACCGCGTTTTACCTTACCAATAACTTTAACCGGTACCTGGCCTAGGAACGCGACTTTTTCAAACAACTCTTTATTCTCTTCAGGCGGTTTATTCCCAAGTACAATAGGTTTAAATGATATACAGGAAAGCTGGTCTGCGTTGGAAGTATTCCTGGTAATTTTACCATTAAAGACACCAACAATATCACCCGGTTGAAATATTTCCTGATTATTAATTTTTTCAAGCCACTCAGCATAATCGCCGCTCCCTGATTCATAGGTAACTCCCATTTCAGCAAGCTCAAGTGCAATTTCAACTGCATTAAACGCCGCTTCAGCAGAGAAGGCTATTAAGGAAGCTGCTTCCAAAGCCGCGTTCGCCATTGCAGCTATATCAGCAGCTACAGTAGCGGCAATGTATAAATCCTTCATAATATTCTGCGGATCAGCAAGCCAGTTAAGATAGCTCTCACCTTCAATCCTGCCCTGCATACCTTTATTATTCCAGAATGCAACAAAGTTATTATCGTTATCTGCCCTGCCAAGCAAAGAATGACCTTCTACCTTAATTCCAATTCCCTGTTCTTCGCTGTTAATAAAGAGCGGATAAGCATCGCGGCTGCTCTCCGATGAACTGCCGGGATTAGCAATAATTTCAACTCTTCCGTTTTTATTTACATAGAATACCGAATCATCATTTACATCAACTCTGAAAGGAATCATATCAAGCGGAACAACACCCGGTGAATTTACATGAACTTTTGCACCGCCGGGAGGTACACCTACTCCAAGATCTCCTTTAATAAATGTATTCTGTGTTTTTGTTTTTCCGATTACGATAAACAGAACTGTATCCTTTGGAGTACCAATAGTAACCCTGCCATAAAAAGTAAATCTCATTCTTTCAATGCTGAAGGTTTTAATTACGAAATCCTGGGCGGCAAATGTTCCGATATAATTTCTTTCCGGTCCCCAGATAATATTGCCAAGGATCGTCCAATAAACAGAATAAGGATCAGGGCTGATATCATCAAAAACGCTGCTGCTAACGCTTTCAATTTTTTCATCGGTTACAGATCCATCAGCCAATTTTTCCGTAGTAACTGAAAAGGCGTCGACTTCTTCCGCATACTCAGAACCTAAACTGTAAGCAGTACCACCAAGTTCTATCCGCTTCTGGATATTAATATCATTATTAATTTTTATATCAAGGTAAAATTTCCTGTCGAATGTAACTGTAAGCGGGTTGTCAATATTTCTTTTACCAAGGAGAACATATATAATTCCATTTTCTATTTTTAATTCAGGATGAACCTCTGTCCATACCGGGTTACCGCCTTCTTTAACATCATAAAGAGAAAAGCTTACATCATAATTACCATTCGGAACTGACTTCCCGTCTTTTTCAGTAACTATCCCCTGGAAGACAATTACGTGCGGAATGCCCGGCGCATTCATTTCCTGCGAAAGTAATTGATTGAATGATGCTAACAGGAAAAGGAATAAACAGATTCCTGTTGCAATCTTTCTTTTCTGTAAAACCCTTTTCATTTCTGCTCCATAATAATTCTGTTGAAATAACTCAACAATGAAGTTCTACTTCAACAGTATCATCTTTTTTGTTTTACAAAATTCATCTGTAACTATTGAGTAAAAGTATATACCGCTCGAACAATTATTCGCGTTCCATTTTGCATCATAAAAACCCGGTCTCTGAACTTCATCAACAAGTGTTATTATTCTTTGTCCAAGTATATTGAATATCGTAATTTCCACACGGGATTCTTTCGGAATTTCATACCTGATTGTTGTAACCGGGTTAAACGGGTTCGGATAGTTTTGTGATAAATCATATTTAACAGGAATATTATCCTGCTCAACATCTGTAACTCCAACTCCTCCGTTTACAAATTCAATATCCATTAATTCTTCGAAAGCATCTTTAACTTCATTTGGGTCATCAAACTCAACTGCTGAGACTGAACCGTTATAATTTTTAAAGTACATTGTAAATAGGTTGCCGGAGAAATCAACTGGAGAAAAGTTGAACCACATTATTCTAAGAACGCCGCTATCCACAACATAATTGAACAAACCATCGCCAATAGCAGAACTTCTTAGTATTGTATCCAATTCCATTACACTTGTATCATACTTAATTGAAAGGAGAAAATAAGTTGCTCCGTTCACCTTGTCTGAGCTTACAGGAATCTCAACATCGCTACCGCTTGGTATTACTACACAGGAAATTGATATTTTTGTCTTTGAACTGTTTATTGTAAATACAGCCAGACTTGAATCCTGGTATGTACTATCAGCAGCGTTACGGATTCTAACCCGGCATGTTGTGGAATTCTCAGCCGGTATCAGCCATTCATACTGATAATCTTTAGCATTAATGCTGTCAGCTATTAATACCCACCCGGTAGTATCGGTAATTGAATACTCAAGTTTAATTTTTTCAATATTCCTGCTGCGCCAGGTAATATATTTCTTAGTGCCGGTTTTCAATATTTCATCACCATTAGGAGATGTAAGATCGACAGATTTAGCATTTGTAATTGTGAAGGTTTTTGTTGTGTCTCCAACCGAACTGCTATCCGGGACATTAATTCTAAGTTTACAATCATTTGAATTAACATCCGGCAGATTCCACGTCCACGAACCTGAGGATACCGGTGTAGAACTGACAATAGATGTCCAGTCACTACCATTATTAGTTGAGTAACTAATAGCTACATTACCAACGCGCCTGCTTTGCCAGAGGATACTGCTTGTAACATCACTAAATTCAAGTGTATCTCCTCCTTTTGGAGCGAGTAGTTTTAAGGCTGGCAAATTCGAAATAGCGAGGCTTCCGTTATTCCAGTCGCTTACATCAGGTAAATGATTGAAAGCGTCCTTAGCAACTATTTGTTCAATTTTCAGATCACTGAAATTTCTCGGATCAACCTGGAAATCGGGCAATGACGGATTTCCATCTGTAAATTCATCAACATCATCAGCATCAACCCATTGTTCCGGTTCTTCAAAATTTTTATACCTGAATCTCAGATCAAATATTTTTCCATGAATATCAATCGGTTCACCAGTACTCCAAATAATATGAATTACACCGTCCTCATAAGAATAATCCAGTCTTCTCATTTCTTCATACACAGGAATCAACGCAACCGGAGTTAATACATCGGGGTTATAGGTTAAAGTCATCTCAAAATATTTAATTGAAGTAAGCCAGCCAACGTTAATTGTAACGGTACCATTTACAATCAAAGTATCATGAGCCCAGATTATTTCATCGTTAACTTCAGTCCAGGGAAGTTCGGCATGCCAGTAATGTGTTGAATCATCCCACCAATGAAAAAACCCGAATATTTTTCCAATAATATCAAGGTGTGCATCAACGGTGTCATTCACCATTACATTTACAGGATGATTATGAATTATAAATGCTGCATCACTTGTGTCGAATACAGTAGCAAGGTTAGCTAAATCGCTTACCCTTATTTTACAATCTGAAGAAACATTATCCGGAATTAACCACCTGTAGCAACTGTCAGGAGCAGAAATTGAATCAAGGATGGTTAACCATGTTGGAGCAGCAGATTGGCTGTTTGTACAAAACTCAATTTTAATCTTCTCAATGTTCTTAGATTTCCATTGAATTAACTTTGCGCCTGCAACCTGCAATTCTTCTCCCCCGTTCGGTGTAAGCAATTCAATTGTAGCTGTGGAATTAATTGTAAATACATTATCACTTTCATCCGATGCTGTTGAAGCCGAATCAGAATCCGTAATTCTTATTTTACATTCTGTAGAATTAATTGAATCAGGTACAGTCCACAAGTAGCTGTCGTTTATAGCCGGATAATCTGAAACAATCTCTTGCCAGTTAGCCCCATTATCGTCTGAAATTTCAAGATCAATATTGGACATATAAATACTTGTCCAGGTAATGTTTGTTTTGGGACCAACAATTTCAATAAGTTCACCGCCATTTGGATAAGTAAGTTTAACTGCGGGATCAGTATCTTCTGAAATAGAACCGTGTTCCATGGTAAGAGTAATTTTTTTACCCTGCATATTCTTAATGCTTGCAGCAACAAATCTTACTTCACTAAAGTCTTTAACATACAGGAATTGCAAATCGAATAATTTACCATCAAGCGTAGCACCGGATGAGGTAACCCAGCTTAGAGAAATTAATCCGCCGCTGCAGGAAACAAAAAGATTGTCATCATCCGGCAGGCTGATATTTGTAACACCGGATTTTATTTCTTCAGGATCATGACTGAACACTACAGCTTCCTCATCGTAACTGAACTGCAGCGAAATTGATTTAACGTTAGGAATAGAAGATGATACGCTTACAGGCACCAGTACATCAACCGGCGGACTAGCTGTGGATTTACCTACCCTAATTGTATCCTGCCCAAACACAATTGAGGCGAGCAAAAAAAGCGTGATGATAATTCTAAACTGTATCATAGGTATCACTCCTAAATATTCATACCCGGCTCAACTGAACCGGGTATAATCTATACAAAAAAGAATTCCTACTTAACCAGTAACATTTTTTTGGAAATAATCTGCGAACCGGAATTTATCTGGTAGAAATAAGGTCCGCTTACTACTTTAGCTCCTTTAGAATCATCACCGTTCCATACAACTTTATGAATACCGGCAGGCATTTCCGAATTAACAAGTGTGTTAACCAATCTGCCGAGGATATCATAAATTTTTACCGTAACATATGAAGTATGCGGTAATGCATATTTTATAGTTGTGGATGGATTAAAAGGATTCGGATAGTTCTGCTCAACATAAAATGAAACCGGTATTTCTTTCGCAGCATCAACTCCTGTTATGGTATTTGAGCCATAAGCAGGTCCCTGTTTGGAAGTTGCGCCATTGACAGAATATGATGAAGAAATCAATCCAGCCGTATTATCATTACTCTTTAAATTAAAATACAGTTCTGCGGGCACCAAGGTACCGTTGCTGTTTTCTGCAGATGTAAAGAATAATTTTGTTTTTCCGGTTTCAACAGATTTTGCTTCAACGTAATATCCTTCTCCCTGCATTAATTGTCTGAAGTTTCTGAAGTCAATCTTTGATTCATCATAGCTTAACTCAACTTCAATGCTTCTTACGTTTGAACAGTTATACAGGGTAATCGGGAATCTTAATAAACCTTCCTGGTCAATTGAAGCTGTAGCAAAAGTTAAGTCAGCCAAAGCTGGGCTTGCAGATGCTGGCCATATATGATAATTGATATAGAACAGAATATCCGCAGCATCAAGTCCGTCTACCCTGTTATCTTTATTAACGTTTGCATTCAAATAAGCCTGGTTTGTTAAAGTTATTCCACTAACATGGTTTGCTATTGCCAAACAATCTCCCTCTTCAACTTCACCGTTCAGATTAGCATCACCTTTTACTAATGAAAGATTCAGGTTGGATGTATAAGTGATTGTTCCGTTGAAAATTTCTAATGGTATTGTACCGTTATTTACCCAGTCAGATGCTAAACCTTCTACTGTAGCGAAGCCATCGGTCTCAGCCGCAACTTCAAATGTTAAAGTGAATAACACTCCGCTGTAATTAATTTCGCTGTCGCTGAATCCTACACTGATGAATTCTAATTCATCTGTATTAACATGCCTGAACTGAGTAGCCCAGTTAGCGTTATTAAATATAGTACCTGTTCCTGTTGAGTAACCTTTATATCTTATTTTATGTTCATCAAAAGTTATTTTACCTGAAAGAAAAGTAAAGCCAAGCGGTACAGCATTAATATTAAGAGTTACAGGAATTGTAACATAGTTTCCAATATATGCAGAGGCCGAACCTATTATAACCGAAGGATTACCGTTTGTCCAACCGGTTGTAGTAACCAATCCTAAAAGAGCATCATCAACTTTATGGTAAATCCTGTTTTCAACAAACGCATTACCTGTTGCTCCAACAAAAACGTTGTTTTTAGCATCAACGTTATCTTTAGAATATAGCGTACCATCTGTTAATGCTATTGCATATCGTGTAATGTTGTTTGCATAACCATCAAAATAACAATCATTTATTTTAACATCGGATACATAATCGTCATCCGTTAAATCTGTAATCTGAACACCGCGTGAATTTGTGCTTTGGAAATACAAACCGCTAAATACTGGTTTCTCAATAAAGCCGGACATATTTAATCCAACCAAACCATTACCGATAACTTTAAAAGATCCGTAGAATAATGGTCTTGTAATTCTTGATGAAGAATCAGAATAACCGGGATAAGGCTCGGTCAGCATTAATATTCCATTTTCGGAATTGTTTGAAATACTACCTACACCCATAAGAGAGAATCCGTAAATATCATCAAGTCCAAGGTTCTGGGCGATTTTATGAACATTGATTGTCGGTTTAAGAACAATACCGTTTTTGTTTCCATCAAATGTTCCATCAACGATACCAAAACTTTGAGCCGCATCTAATTCCAATCCCGATTCCGCGTTCTCTGAGAAATCCGGTTTTGAGAAATTAAAATTATTCATATGAAGACCATACAAACCATGTTTTCCGTTTAAGCGGGCTGAAACATCAATAAGCGAAACATTGGTTGTTTGTCCAAGACAGGTATCCGGTAATGGGCTTGGAATTGGTATGCTTGGATCCCATTGATAAACTCCCTTATAATGTAAGTCAAATAAAATTCCGTTATTACTGTTATCGTTTGCCGCTACGTTTGAGAAAAGCATGTTATCGCAAAAGACCACTTCAATACCGTTATCATCTTCGGTAGAACCGTTCTCATATGATGCACCGGTGTTAAAACTGATGTGGTCAGATTCAATAAATGCCATACCATCTGTTTTATTATAACATGAGTTTACGATGTTCATTCCAATTCTGCTGCAATCCTCAAACTTCAAACCCTGGTCATCATTATCGCTTATAATAACGTTATTCATTTCTATATCATTACAAAGCTGGAAAGTAAATCCGTTTTCATCCGGATGATAATCAGGATATGCTTTACCATTGTTAGATGAGAATAAATTGTTGATAGAGATATAATTTGAATTATATGCAGCAAATCCTCTTAGGTTTTCCCAAATACCAACATTATCAAAGGTCAAATGATTGCAGAAAAATATTGCTACACCACCCATATTGTTTTTGTAGAAATTACAGTCTTTTACTTCAACGGAATCTATGTTCTCCAGAAGTAAACCGAATTCAGCATTTGTATAAACGTCAACATTTTCAATTGTCAGTTTATCCCTGTGATAATAAGATTCAATTCCTTTTTTCTGAATTCCCGGTCCCGGAGAAGATTGAGCTACTTTAAAATTTTTAATAGTCACATCGTTTGTTTCTATCTGGAATGATCTTGTGGAAGGTTTAACCTCCCCGATTATTTTCACCGGTTTTGTTAGAACCAAATCCTCCTCATATACTCCATCAAAGACGAACACGAAATGACCCGGTTTTGTTTTATCAAGACCACGTTGAATGTGCCTGTAAGGTTTTGCTCTTGAACCATTACCATCCGCATCACTACCAAGGATAGATACGAATGTTGTATCAAATACCGGAATGAAAACAAAACTTGCACTGATTGTATGGTTAGTTGTAATATTTTCAAATGTATAGCTGCTTAAAGCGCCAACAGACACATCATCCACCAATACATCTTCAATACTATAACCAGAGTTAGGAACAATTGAAAATGTCTGATTGCTTCCTCTTGCAAGCGTTGTTGTTCCGGAAGGTGAAATAGAACCATGTGCTGCAGCAGATGCATTTATCGTATATGTAGTTACACTTCCACTGCCAGAAGGGGTAAAATACCAGACTGAAGAAAAATTTCCATTTACACCTACTCTCCAGTAATACGTAACCCCCTGAATTAATCCTACAGAATTATTTATAGGGTAATTGCCGGCTCCATAAGCTGAGACTTCAGCATCAACCAGCAATTTACTTTCGGAAAAATCAGAATAACTGGCACTTACCTGTACAGAATAATTATATGGCCCATAAATATAAGGAGTAGGAACATACCACCAATAAAGTGTTGGTGTAGCCGTTTCCCATGTTGAACCATTTACAGGTGCTGAAAGATAAGGTTGGCTTTGTCCTAAACTAACAGTTGTAGTAATGATTAGAAAAAGACAAAGTTTAAGATACCTTTTAAGTAAAAGTTCCATGACCGCCACCTCTGAAATTGTTTAATAATCAAATCAAAAAATCTATATTACAATACAAAGAAAGTAATTATCAGTTTTTAAACTTGTTTAAAAAATCTATATCATGGAATCAAAGTTTCAGATGACCTCAAAGTGAAGATATAATACTCCATGGTTTCTTCAGAATTTGGGCACATCCGTGCAAAGTATTCCGATAGAAAACGAAATAGTTTAATCCATGTTGAGTTAACTGAAACGCCAAGAAAGGGTCGTGTATTTTTTTTGGCAGAAATTAACGAAACAAAGATCTTAATTCCTTTACACATTTTTATCTTTGTTATACAAAGTTAGGAATCTTCGACTGTATCTTAATATTTAAAATTTAAAATGTCAAATAAAAGAATGAAAAACCTGCCCTTCTCACAAACCATACCATGGTTTGGAAAAAATCAACCATTATGCAAAAACTTATAAAATAAATACGGAAAACAAGAATCCCGACTCTCAACTTTATATAAAATAACCTATCAAAACCATTTTAAATTGAATATGAACCAATGATTTTTATTATGTGAATTAAACTCTTATACCATAAAAAAAAAATAAATAGATCGG
>QZKB01000004.1 GCA_003599415.1 Ignavibacteriales bacterium
AAGAAGACAAACATTTGTCTTCGGCGCGTTCGTCTAGTGGCTTAGGACGCCGCCCTCTCAAGGCGGAGATCGCGGGTTCGAATCCCGCACGCGCTACTATTGCTGCAAGATTTCGAAGGTTTAATAAGGCGTACTAATTCCTGTGCGCCTTTTTTTTTGTGACTTCCGGGAAGAATATACGTGAGAATTTCTTAATAATTTATCCGCATTGGATTAGACGAAACCATTCTTCACTTACCTATAAGATTTTACAAATTCACTTCAATATCATATTATGGATTTTTGTAAGCGTCTCTTAGATAAATTTATCATGAATATTTGTAACAGTTTTCTTAAGTTTCAATGACTTTGTGCAATGATTTAATAGCCGTAATAACTTTATAAAGGATTGCAGCTTAGAATCCTGCACACGTTAATAAAGGAAATAATTTGCTTTACTTTCTAAATTAATTCGTGATGACTACCACTTTGTTATGAAAAGATTTGACAAACACATTTTTATTTGCGAGAATAAAAGAGAGGAGAATCATCCACGCGGCTCCTGTGGTACAAAAAATTCTTCAGAACTGACGGAGAAATTCAAGTCCAGGTTAAAAGAACTTGGATTGAATTCGATGATTAGAACTAATAAAGCCGGATGCCTTGATGCTTGTGAATTCGGTCCGACTATTGTCGTTTATCCTGAACAAACTTGGTATGGTGGTGTTAAGCCTGAAGATATTGATGAAATTATTAATGAGCATCTTATAAATGGAAGACCTGTTGAAAGATTATTAATTAAAGATAAAAGGTTTAACAGAGATGGCGAATAAAAAAGAAATTGAGAAAGCAGGAAAGATTTTTACGCTTTTAAAAAAGGAATATCCTGACGTGAAATCAGCATTGGATTTTACTAATCCTTTTGAACTGTTAATTGCCACAATTCTTTCTGCACAAAGTACGGATGCAAGAGTAAACATCGTAACAAAGGATCTTTTTAAAAAATATAAAGCTCCGGAAGATTTAATAAATGTTCCTTCGGAAGAACTTGAGAAAGATATTTTCTCAACCGGATTTTATAAAGCAAAAGCAAGGAGCTTAAAAAAATGCTGCCAGGTACTTCAGGATGAATTTAACGGAAAAGTTCCGGGTAATTTTGAAGACTTAAATAAGCTACCGGGTGTTGGCAGAAAAACAGCTTCGGTTGTTGCAGGTAATGCATTTGGTATTCCTGCTGTTGCTGTTGATACGCACGTAATAAGATTATCTAACCTTCTGGGATTTGTTGATACGACAGACGCAGAAAAAATTGAATACAGAATAAAAGAATTATTACCTAAAGAAGATTGGATAAAATCCTCACATTTTCTTGCAACACACGGAAGAAAAATCTGTATTGCACGAAGACCAAAATGCAGTGAATGTGTAATAAGTGATTTGTGTCCTTCTGCATTTAAATTAGAATTAAAAAAGAAGTAGGAATCACATGGAAAATCCGGGCAACGACAGAGAATACTGTTTATCACTTTTAAAAGAATACACAAAAAGTGACAGTCTGCTGAAACATGCATTTGCAGTGGAAGCCTGCGTTCACGCTTATGCAATAAAATTTAATGAAGATCCTGTGTACTGGGGGAATGTTGCATTGCTGCACGACTTCGATTATGAAATGTTTCCAACAGCAGAAGAACATCCATTTAAAGGTTCTGAGATACTTAAAGAAAAAGGATTTGATGAAACATTCAGGAATGCAATTCTTTCACACGCTGACTATTCCAATGTGCCAAGAAATAATTTATTGTCTAAAGTGCTTTATGCGTGTGATGAATTAGCCGGATTTATAACTGCCGTAACCTATGTAAGACCAAGCAAAAGTATTGACGAAGTTGAAGTCAGTTCAGTAAAAAAGAAAATGAAAGACAAAGCATTTGCAAGAGCGGTTAGCAGAGAAGACATATTAAAAGGCGCTGAAGAATTAAATGTCTCACTTGAAGAACATATTCAGTTTTGCATAGATGCAATGAAGTTAAACAGGGAAAAAGTTGGTTTATAAAATATTTTTTTAATGTTGAATTTTGACTTGCATACTACTTTTTACTTATTTATTTTTCAAGCAAACAAAGAGGAATTTATAGAGAAATTTGCTACTGTAATTAATTTGGCTTTACAAGTACATTAGTTCTACGGAATAAAGATTCATTTTATGAAAAGCAAACTCTCTATAATTATATTTCTTTCTTTGTGCCTGCATTTATATGCCAACCAGGAAGTACTTACTTTAAAGTCAACGAACTCCTATCTGGAAATTGAATATAAACCTGATTACTCCACAACTACTGTTACAATAGACAATGATAATTATGTTAAAGTAAATCTCTCAAACGGATCCCTGGAAAATCCGGATGAGATTGGTGCTGCGCAGATTCTCAGCTCTTCATTTTTAGCAGGTGTACCTTCTGAATTTGGAAATACAATACAAATTCTTAATGCAGAATATCAAGATATAAGTGGTAAGCTTTCTCCGGTTCCTTCGGTTGAAATTAAGGATGGGCTTACAAATTATATTTATAAAATAAGCGATAAATACAAATCGGTTTCAGGTGAGCTTGCAGGTTTTGGTGAATTCGGAATTGCAAGAGGTCTTCCTGTACAATCAATTAAACTTTTCCCGGTTCAGTTTGATCAGGTTAAAAATAATATCAGGATTTACAAAAAAATAAGACTGAGAATTAATTTCGCTTCAGCCCAAACAAATTCCAATATTGCAAAAGATGAGTTGATTGCGGATGCTATCATTAATTATAATCAGGCTAAAGCATGGACAAAAATAAAAGATATTTCTCTGAGAAAAGTAAATACAAACGGAGTTTTATCTACTGGAAAATGGTGGAAGTTTGAAGCCCCTGATGAAGGAATATATAAAATTACAAAAGCCCAGCTGCTTAAACTTAGTTCGGAGTTCGGTAATGTTGATCCACGTACAATAAAAATTTATAACAACGGCGGCAAAGTACTTCCGGAAAATATTTTGACAGCAAGACCAGGTGATTTACAGGAAAATGCTATCTATATAGAAGGTGAAAGCGATGGCAAGTTAGATGATGCAGATTATATACTTTTCTATGGAAGAGGAATTCACTTCTGGGAATATGATGTCAAAACCAGGCAGATGGTCAGATATTATCATCCATATTCAAAAGTAAATTACTACTGGATTACTTACGGTGGTAATAACGGTAAAAGAATGAACACCGTTCAGAGTGTTAATACTTCAGCGGATAATGTTCAAACTACAACCCAGGCATACTATTCCTGGGAAGAAGATAAAGCTAAACTGATGCCCAGTGGCAGATATTACATGGGTGATGAGATGATTGAATCCATGAAAACAAGAATTTACAGGAATTATTTATACAGCATAATTCCAGGCTCTACCATAACATATAAATTTAATGTAGTAAACAGGGCAGAGCTTTCTTCTGGGTTGAAGATATACGAGAGCGGGAATCTGTTAAAAAGTTTTTCGTTAGGTGGTCTTGGTATCGGTCAGTTAGATGAAGCGCAGACCTACCGGGGATTAAACTTTAATTTTGAATCCACTTTCAGCGGTTCATTAACAAATGAACAAAGTGAACTTAAATTCATCTATGAACCAACTAGTTCTCCTTCGATCTCTTACATAAATTTTTTCGAGATATATTATAATAAAAATCTTAAAGCTGCCAACGGAGAATTATTATTCTATTGCGACAGGAAAAATGGAGTTACGGAATACAAACTTAATGATTTTCCTTCAAGCGATATTAAGATATTTAACATTAGCGATTATGCAAATGTAAATATAATTTCAAATGGGCAGATAAACGGTGGTGAATGTACATTCCGTGCAGTACAGACTGATTCTGTTGCCACAAAATATCTGGCACTCGTGGCTTCGCAATTTAAAGAACCAAAAAATTTTACAACCGTCGAAAATTCAAATCTTCATGGTATTACAGACGGCGCGAAATATATTATTATTTCTCCAAAGGATTTTTTATCTCAGGTGGAAACATATAAATCATTCAAGGAAAATTCATCAAGAACAAAGCTGTCATCAATTGTTGTTAATGTTGAAAATATTTATAACGAATTTTCCGGCGGTCTTATAGATGTTTGTGGAATTCGTGATTTTATTAAATATTGTTATGATAACTGGTCTGTTAAACCGGAATATGTATTGTTCTTTGGTGATGGTGATTACGATTATAAAAATATTGAAGGGAAGAATGAGAATTTCATAATTCCGTATGAGTCTTCCGATTCGTACCATAATATTTATTCATATTGTTCAGATGATTTTTATGCATACATAGACGGGACGGATAATATTGTAGATATTTCGATAGGCAGGTTACCTGTTCTTTCAGCTTCAGAAGCTGAAGAGATGGTAAAAAAAATTATTCGTTATGAAACAGAATCAGAATATGGTCTATGGAAAAATCTTATTACTCTTGTTGCAGATGATGGACCACAAAAAGCAGGTTCTACCGATGGCAATATGCATACCGCTCAGTCCGAAGATATTTCAAAAAATATAATTTTGAAATCATTTGATCAGGCTAAAATTTATCTTGCCAGTTATCCAACAGTACAAACTGCCATTGGCAGAAGAAAACCTGATGTAAATAAAGCTATTGTAAAGGCAGTTAATGATGGTACATTAATTCTTAATTGGATTGGACATGGTAATCCCGAAGTATGGGCACACGAGTATGTTTTTGAAAAAAGTGTTTCGATTCCTTTAATGACAAATGATAAGTACTTTTTCCTTACTGCCGCTACCTGCGATTTTGGCCGGTTTGATGTTCCCGGGACTCAAAGTTCTACTGAACTAATGCTTCTTAAACCTGATGGCGGTTCAATCGGAACATTTACATCGGCAAGAACTGTATTTGCCGGTGATAATGCCGCATTGAATAATAAATTCTACTCATACCTGATGCAGAAAGATTCGCTTAACCAGGTTAGCATGCTTGGAAAAGTTTACATGCTGACTAAGATGGAAAAGTTCGATACTAATTCAAAGAAGTTTCATTTGTTCGGTGATCCAACTTTAAGATTATTGGTTCCGGATAAACCATTGACAATAGATTCAATAAACGGCAAACCTTTAACCTCATCGGTTCAGTTGGCTGCTTTATCTAAAGTTAAAATAAACGGGACTATTAAGGATACTAACGGAAATACAATGAATTCTTCCGATGGTGAAGTAATTGTTTCCGTATTCGATTCAGAACGTTCAGTTGAATTAACAGAAATGAATTATAATATGGTTTTACAGGGAGGTGTAATTTTCAAAGGTCGTTCTTCAGTTGAGAATGGTAAGTTCTCAACTGAATTTACTGTTCCGAAAGATATCACTTATGAAAATAAAGCCGGCAAAATTGTTATTTATTATAGCAACTCTTCTAATGATGGTGTTGGTTATACGAATAATATAACCGTAAATGGAACAGATTCAACAACTCACAGTGAAAAGAACGGACCTGAGATAAATATTGCTCTTGATAATCCGGAAGATATTGACGGATATCTGGTTAATCCGGATTTTACTTTGTATGTAAAATTAAATGATGAAACAGGTCTGAATACCACCGGCAATGGAATTGGTCATACTCTTGAAGGTATTCTTAACAATAATGAAACAGAACCGATTGATTTTACTAATTATTTTATTGGTGATCTGAATGCAGGCGGTAAATCAGGTAATGTAATTTATAAATTTAATGGTCTGGATTATGGTGAATATAATATCCAGGTTAAAGCCTGGGATGTATTTAACAATTATTCATCCGATGAAAAGAATTTTATTGTTGTAAACGGAAGCGATTTACTTTTACGTGATGTTGTTAATTATCCGAATCCGTTTTCTGATAATACAATGTTTACGTTTCAGCATAACCTTACGCAATCGATTAATGTTAAGATAAAAGTTTATACTGTTGCTGGCAGGCTGATTAAAGAATTGGAAGATTCGAATATTTCTGATAAATTTGTGAAGGTTAATTGGGACGGAAAGGACGCAGACGGCAATTCTTTAGCAAACGGTGTTTATCTGTATAAACTTATCGTTAAAACCCTTGATGAGAAATTTAATGAAGAGTTCCTGGGGAAATTAGCAATTGTCAGATAGTTTTGTATTTATTTCTTAACGGAGGAAAAAATGAAAGTCTTTCTTAGACTTGGATTAATTGGATTAGTATTATTTAATTTGAATACTGTGCTGAATGCTCAGGGTGGTGAATCTGCTGTACCGTTTTTGTTAATTGCCCCGGATTCCCGAGCCGGTGCATTGGGTGAATCAGGAACCGGATTAGCTGATAATTCGTCGGCAATATTCTGGAATCCTGCCGGACTCGCTTTTCAATCCGGTACCGAACTTAGTATAACTCATAGTAATTGGTTGCCACAGTTCAAACTAGATATATTTTATGATTACCTTACATACCGTGATTACTTTGAAGAAATTGACGGTGTTCTTTCTTCTAGCATTACTTTTATGAACTATGGTGAATTTATTCAAACAGGTGAACAAAGCCCTGATGAAATTGGAAAATTCAGATCATTTGATGCTGCTGCTACTGTTGGATATGCAACCAAATTACATCCTGATTGGGGTATCGGTCTCAACTTCAGGGTTATTCACAGCCGGTTAACTGGGCAAATTCAGGTTGGTAACCAGAGAGGTGAAGGAACTTCAACTACATTAAGCTTTGATATTGGCGGTATGTGGAGACCTTCTTCACTTGTAATTCCATTTACAGATGAAGACCTTGGCAATCGTTTTAGCATAGGAGCAAACTTAAGTAACATTGGTCCTAAAATTTATTATATAAACAAAGCTCAGGCAGATCCTATTCCAACAAATTTCAGGTTAGGTTTTGCTTACAGAATTCTTGATGACGAATATAATTCACTTACTTATACTTTGGACTTTAGTAAACTTCTTGTTACAAAACTTGATACAAGAGTTGTTGGTAAGAAAGTGGACGGAACTGACTCCACGGAGACTATTGGTGACAGGGACGAATTTTACAAAGCTATATTTACAGCCTGGGGTGATCAGCCTTTTAGTGAAGAATTAAGAGACATAGTTACATCTATGGGACTGGAATTTACTTACGGTAAAGCAAATGATTTCCAGTTTGCAGTACGTAGCGGTTATTTCTATGAAGATCCTTCATTCGGTAACAGAAAATTTGTAACCTTTGGCGCCGGAATAAGGTATGATGTTTATGGTTTCGATTTCAGTTACTTAACTACTTCTGTATTTAAAGGTGCAGAAAATCATCCGCTTAATGATACAATGCGTTTTACTCTAAGTATTGGTTGGGGCGGTACACCACAAGCTAAAGGACTTCCAAGAGGAATATAATTCATGCGAATAATATCGTTTATGGTTTTAATTTGTTTGGGCAGTATTTCTGCCCAAACATTTATTGGGAAGATTAATCCGGTTCCTAATGCTTCACAAGTAATAATTAATTCTGGTGATTCACTTAAAATTCTTGCTGTTATGGCAGATTTTCTTGAAGATAAAGATGAATCTACTTTAGGTAACGGCAAATTCGGTACTTTGCTTTCAAAGGATTACGGTACAAAAATACTCGATCCGTTACCTCATGATTTAAATTATTTTCAGAAACATTTAACCTTTGCACAAAATTATTTTTCAAAAGTGTCCAAAGGTAAATTGAATATAAACTTTGAAGTACTAAGCGACGTCTTTACCGCTGCCAAAACCATGCGAAATTATTCACCGTTAAGTACAAGTGATGATTTAACTCCGCTTGGTAATTTATCAAAAGAAATATGGAACCAGGTAAAAACAAAGTATCCCGGTATTCAGTTTAATGATTATGATATTTTCCTGATATTCCATGCCGGTGCAGGCAGGGATGTGTCTTTACCGGGCAGCTTTGGAAATGAAAAGGATATTCCTTCTGTTTACCTGAGCGATAAAGCTTTAAAACAAATTTTTAATGATGATTTAACCGGGCTTCCTCAAAACAGGTTTGGTAAATATAATACAATGGTTATTCCTGAAACTGAAAGCAGGGAAGTATCCAGCCTTGGCGGAAATGTTTTGGTCGAATTATCTATCAATGGATTGATTGTATCAAGTATTGCCAGCCATATCGGATTACCGGATTTGTTTGATACAAATACCGGCTTGAGTGCAATTGGTCGCTTTGGATTGATGGATGGTCAGGCAATCTTTGCTTATTCGGGTTGTTTCCCACCTGAACCGTCTGCATGGGAAAAAATTTATTTGGGCTGGACCACTCCGGTGGTAGCCTCACTTAAAGATATTCAGATAAACATTACTACGAATTTAGCTGCCTCTGCTTCGGATACAGTGATATTAAAAATTCCTATCAATGCAAGTGAGTATTATCTTGTTGAAAACAGAATTCGTGATGCAAACAAGGATGGTTCTAAAGTTAGAATTTCTTCTCAGGATGGCGGCATTACAGATTTATTATTTACAAAGGATACTGATGGTTACTACAGCTACAATGTTGATTCTTTAAGCGGTGTTATTCTTGACGTTGATGAATTTGACTGGGCATTACCCGGTAACGGAATTGTTATCTGGCATATTGATGAAAATATTATAAACAGCAAGATTACCGACAACAAAATAAATACGGATAAAAATTTACGCGGCATTGATGTTGAAGAAGCAGACGGCATCCAGGATATTGGCGAACAATTTACTACTATATTTGGTGATGAAGTTGTTGGCGAAGGTGATGCGGTGGATTTCTGGTATGGGACCAATCCATCCAAACTTTTCGATAATAAATTTACAAAGGATTCAAGACCGAATACGCTTTCAAATTCCGGTGCAAACAGTTTAATCAGTCTTACAGATTTTTCACCAATCAGCACTAAGATGAGTTTTAAACTTAGCTGGGGAGATAGTTTAATAAAACCGGTATTTACTCAAAGATTACAGAAATATGCATGGATTAATGTGGCAGAAACCGGAAATGAATTTAAACTCTTTGCAACAACTAATGACAAAGTTTATGTTATAAATAGTAATGGCGTTGTTACAGATTCAGTTAGCATTAACAGTAGTGATTATAAAAGTACAGCTCTTTTAAAAAGAAATGATGATGTAATCCTTTTTATAAGTGGATTTCCACAAACCAGTAATACAGAAAAATTAATTCAAGCGTTGATATATAATACTGTATCAAATACCATAACAATAAAAGAGATTTCATTTCCATATCATATAAATTCAATAATGGTAATACGTCAGAAGGATGATAGCAGTTATGAAGTTTTGATGGGTACCATAGATGGCAAAATATTATTTTATTCTGTTGATGCCTTGTTAAACGAGACTAATCCTTCACCTCTGGATATTGTTCAGTTAGATTCTTATTACAGTGTTTACAATATTGCCGCTTCCAAAGATTATTTCTCAGCTTTACTTCGTGATTTAAGGGAATCTCCTGATACTGTTAAAAGCGCTTTATATGAATCAAATGGGCAGATAACATTTTTTGATGAATATTCGGAAGGATTGACTTTAACAAAGGATAACTCTGATAATTATGTTTCTATTGCTAATAAAAGCGGTGAATTGAATATCATTATGAACGGTAAGATTCTTTCTAAAAAAAGATTAAGTGAATATAATAATCTATTCCATTTTTCAGTTGGAGATATAAAATCTGACGGCAATAATTATATTGTAACTACAAATGCAGATTCAATTGTGGTAGTAAATCTTTTGGGTAAGAGTGCAGATAATTTCCCTTATACTAATGAAATTTTAGGTGATGATTTGCTGAGATATTCTGTAAATCCTATAATTTGCGATTTTTATAATGATCCTTTACCTGAAATTATTATGGCAACACAAAATGGAAAAATATTTGCTGTTGATGGCAGTACCGGCAAACTTGTTACAGGATTTCCATTGACGCTTAATGAATCAGTTCGCCAGATGAATTATTTTACTGCTTCTGGTAAAAGTTATTTAATGGCTAAAACAGCTTCTAATAAAATTGTTACATGGCAAATCGGTACAAATCCTGGTAAAACATATTGGGCAATGAACTGTGCAGACAATTTTAATTCTTCTTATGTTCCGGCAGCAAGTTCAACTAATAAAATAAATTCATTTTTCCCGACTGAACGCGCTTATAATTATCCTAATCCTGTTTACGGAGATGAAACGAATATCCGTTACTACGTTTCCGAAGATTCTAAAATAAATATCAGAATTTTTGATTTAGCCGGGGACTTTGTTGCAGAATTAAATGATAATGCAACAGGCGGTTTTGATAATGAAACTATATGGGATGTTAAGAATGTTCAAAGTGGTGTGTACCTTGCAAGAGTTGAAGCAGTTGGTGCATCAGGTAAAACAGAAAATACGGTAATAAAAATTGCAGTAATTAAATAATGCTGTAAATGAAATCTGCGTAATCCGTGTAATCGGCATTCTATATCGGACTCATCGGATTAAGTACAATAACATCAGGTAAACCAAAATCATTTATGAAGAAAAAATTTTTAATACTAATCTTGTTTCTCGCTGTTACAAAAATTAATGCGCAGTTTACAGAGTTTCATCCTGAGTTTAACTGGTTAACAATTAAAGGTGAGAATGTAGTTGTTCATTATCATGAAGAAGCTGAAAGAACAGCACGAACCGTTTTGAAAATTGCCGAAGAAGTCTGGGGACCAATAACTTCATTGTACCAGTACCAACCTGATCCGGTTCATTTTGTAATTAAGGATATAGATGACTATTCCAACGGGGCAACTTACTTTTTTGATAACAAAATTGAAATCTGGGCATCGGCATTAGACTTTGATTTGCGTGGCTCGCACAACTGGCTGCGTAATGTAATCTCTCACGAATTTACGCATATGGTTCAGATTCAGGCATCACTCAAAACAAAAAGATCTTTACCTGCGGTTTATTTGCAATTCCTTAACTACGAGGATAAACGCCGGCCGGATATTCTGTATGGCTTTCCGAATTTTATAGCATCATTTCCGATACCCGGTATTAACGTTCCATCCTGGCTCGCAGAAGGAACGGCTCAGTATATGCGTAAAGAATTTAATTATGATAACTGGGATTCGCACAGAGACATGATTTTAAGAAGCTATGTTCTTGATGGAAATATGTTAACCTGGAACCAGATGGGAGTGTTCGACAAAACAAGCCTTGGAAATGAATCGGTTTATAATTCAGGATTTGCCCTTACAAAATATATCGCAGAAAATTACGGCGAAGAAAAATTAAGATTGATTAGTGAAAATCTTGGTCGCTTAGGTACCTTTACTGTTGATGCGGCAATTAAAGATGCGATTGGTATTGATGGAAAAGAACTTTACCTTAACTGGCAAAAGTATCTGACGAATGATTATACTAAACGTATTACTGATGTAAAAAATAATCTTGTTAAAGGAGATGAAATTGCATCTGTAGGATTTGGAAATTTCTATCCGGTCTTTTCTGAGGATGGATTAAAAATTTATTACTGCTCAAATAAAACGAGCGATTATTTCAGCCCTTCATCAATAATTGAATATGACATTAAACCCAAAGAAGAAAAAGTAATTATACCGGGAATCAGATCAACATTAGGATTGCTGCCCGGAACAGATAAAATAATTTATTCAAAACTAAGTGAGGACAATCCGGGGTGGACTAATATTCATGATATTTATGTTTATGATATAAGTGATGAAGAAGAAACCAGGTTGACAAATGGTTTAAGAGCAAACCAGCCGACTGTTTCAAATGACGGGAAAAAAATTGCATTCATCTTCCAGAAAGACGGGACAACAAATATTGGTATAATTGATTCTGACGGAAAGAATTTTAAGCGGTTAACTTTTTATGAACATGGCGAACAGGTTTTTAATCCTAAATTTTCAAATGACGATAACATAATTGTATTTGACTATTCGGTTGAAAACGGAAGAGATATTGTAAAAGTAAATACAGACGGAACAGGTTTGGAATATATTCTTCAGAATAAATATGATGAAAGGAATCCTGTTTTTGCTAAAGATGGAAAAATGATTTATTCATCGGATGAAACCGGTATTTTCAATCTTTATTCATATGATTTATCAACAAAAGAAAAGAAACAGCTTACCAATGTAACCGGCGGCGCTTTTTTTGCAAATGTTAACAAAGATGATGAAATAACATACTCAGGTTACACTTCAACAGGTTATAAGTTATTTCTTATCAATAAAGAAGAACAGGCTAAAGTTGATCCTTCCAAAAAATACCTGCCTATAGAAAGCAAAATGCTTGCAAATTTAAACGGGGATATTTCTAAGTTCAATGTAAATTCGCTCACTAATTATGATGATAAGGAAGTGCCTGATTATAAGAGCGAAAGCTATAAAGGTGCTTTTACAAAGGTTACATTTTTTCCGTTTGTAAGGTTTGATAACTATAACACTTCAAATAAAACTATTGATAAATTCAAACCTGGAGTTTATATAACATCAACTGATATGCTGGATAGATTTTCCTTGTTTGCAGGTGGCTCTATTAATACAAGGCTCGAAAGAGATTTATTCCTGAATTTCAATTACAAGAATAAACTGCCATTGCTTTATGATCTTGGAATTAAACCTGAATTGGCTCTTGAACTTTACAGTATTTCCCGCGAGGCACAGGCAGATCTTTTAATTGGCGCAGATACTGTTGGCAATGTTGTTACTTACGATTATAATATTCCTGTTGATGTTACTTATAATTTATTTGAACTTGATCTCGTGGCAAGCCACAGGTTATTTGCTAGAGGTAACGACCTTGAATTCAGATTCATATTCAGCCAGTACTCCAGTACAATCGGAAGTTTTATTTATCCGGGAACCACTAATGAGCTTGTTCAGAAGTCTACAGATACATATTTAATAGGAAGAAACTTCCAGCTAAAGTATACACACAAAATGTATCTGCCATATATTGATGACGATATCAATCCTATCGGCAGGGAAATTACTCTGCAGTACAATTATGAGATGAATAAGTTTAATCCCGAAAGCAATTACGAAGTTGAAGACGGAATTTTAAAGCCATTATATGATAATTTTAATTTCCATCGCCTTGAATTAAACTGGCAGGAACATGTGGGTTTGGGCGAAGGACATACAATAAACGGTATTTTAAGAGCCGGTACTGTATTGGGAGCAGCGGTTCCTGATTTCTTCGATTATTATTTAGGCGGCTTGATCGGAATGAAGTCTTACCCGTTTTATGCTTTAAGCGGAAATGAAATTGGCTGGCTGAATCTTACTTACAGGTTCCCGCTCTTTAAAAACATCGATTATAAATTCGGTGTGTTTTATTTAGATAAAATCTTTATGTCGGTTTATGGTGATTTCGGTTATGCTTGGACAGGTAATATGCCGGGTCTTAATAAATTTAAAAAAGGTGCAGGCGCTGAATTAAGATTCAAACTAAATTCATTTTATTTATTTCCTACAAGCATTTTTGTTAACGCTTCTTATGCTTTTGACAGCGCTGACAGATATGTAAGATCTGAGTTAGTTAAATACGGAAAAGAATGGCAGTTGTACGGCGGTATTCTTTTCGATTTTAGTTTTTAAGTAAGTTAAAGGTGCACTAATGAAGTTTTATGTGCTTTTAGTTTTATTCTCTATTAGTTTTGTAAATATTTTTGGACAGATAGTTAAAGAAGAAAAAATTGAGTTGACAGGTAATTTAAAATCCGATATAAAAGCTGTTAATACAATGATCAAAGAATCTCCGAAATTGCAGGAAGAGTTTAAAAAAAAATCACCGGTGCTTGCAGTTTTAATGTCTGCAATTGTTCCGGGTGCCGGCCAGTATTATGCTGAGAGTTATTGGAGAATACCTGTTTACCTTGCGGTTGAAGCTACAGCTATTATTGCCAACATTTATTACAATAAAAAAGGTGATGATGCTACAGAAGAATTCAAAGCATATGCTGATGAACATTGGAGTGTTGTAAGATATTCTGAATGGCTTAACACTTTTGGAGCTGAATTAGCTAAACAGGAAGTACCACATATTACGATAGATCAGGATGCATCTAAAAAGCCCTGGGAAAGAGTAAATTTTAAACAGGTAAATTCAGTTGAAGAAAAAGTAAGTACGTTTTCTCACAGGCTTATTCCTTACGGTGAACAGCAGTATTATGAACTTATCGGGAAATATAAACAATATAATCATGGCTGGGATAAAAGTGATCCTACAACCTCAGAATATATGACAAACGTACCACAGCAGATGCTTGACTATTCTGATATGTTCAACAGGCCTGATGAGACATATTATAAATATGCTTCAATTGCTATTGGCGCTATAATAGTTAATCACCTTATTAGTGCTATTGATGCGGCTTTAAGTACGAACGCTTATAATAAAAGAATTGCTGCTAATGTTAGCTTGAAAAAATCCGAGTTTTATGGGTACGTGGATATCTATCCCGAATTAAATTTAAACATAAGATTGTAGAGGGCAAAATGATCTTATCTGAACTTGATAAAGGAAAATATCTAAGAGGATTGCTTGTGCTTTCTAAAAAGGACAGGCAACTTACAATGGAAGAAAAGAATATCGTTAAGGAAGTCGGTTCTTACCTTGGATATGATGCTGAATTCATACAAGAATCAATCCAGAATATATTAAGCAACAAGTATGTTAAGGATGAACCGGTTGTATTTTCATCTGAAGAAGCTGCAAAACATTTTATAAATGATGGTTTGAAATTATCTTTTTGCGATACAGAGAATCCGGTTGAAGAATTAAAGTATATTACTAAGGTAGCCGAACTGAATAAAATTGATTCTAAATGGTTTAGTTCCGAAATTTCAAGGCACGCAAAACATTCCAAAATTAATTAGGAAAAAGAATGAGGGATCCTATAGTAGTAATAGTTGGAAGACCAAATGTTGGTAAATCAACTTTGTTCAACCGGCTTACAGGTTCAAATGAAGCTATTGTTGATGATGTTAGCGGTGTTACACGCGATAGAAAATTTGGTGAGGTTGACTGGAATGGCAAAATATTCCGGCTGATTGATACAGGTGGTTACGTGCCTAATTCACCGGATTTGTTTGAGACAGCAATACGTGAACAGGTTGAAATTGCAATCTCGGAAGCAGATTTAATTTTATTTATTGTAGATGCTAAAAGCGGCATAAATCCTATTGATAATGAAATTGCGGATATGCTCAGGACGTCGAATAAAAAGACGATGCTTATAGTTAATAAGATTGATTCCGAGAAGATGGAAATGAACTCAGCTGAGTTCTACAGCCTTGGATTAAATGAAGTATATGATATCTCCGCTAAGGTTGGCAGGAAGATTGGCGATCTGCTCGATATTATTTTAAGCAAACTTATTTTTCCTGAAGAACAGGCACCTGATAACAGAGTTAGAATTGCAATTGTCGGAAGACCGAATGTAGGTAAATCTTCTTTAACTAATTCATTGCTTGGTTACGACAGAAGTATTGTTACAAATATTCCTGGTACAACAAGAGATAGTATTGACTCAATTTTAAAATATTATGGTGAAGAATATATTTTGGTTGATACTGCCGGGATGAGAAGAAAAACAAAAATTGATGAAAGCATTGAGTTTTATTCCAACGTAAGAAGTTTAAAGGCAATTGGCGATTGCGACGTCGCTATAATTCTTATTGATGCAAAACTTGGATTGGAAAAACAAGACCAGAGAATAATTGATGAAGCGGTATCGAGAAAAAAAGGAATTATAATCGGTGTAAACAAGTGGGATCTTATTGAAAAGGATTCCAATACAGCTAAGAAGAAAGAAGATGAGTTGAGAGAGAAACTCGGTAGTATTGATTATGTACCGATCATTTTTATTTCAGCTTTAACAAAACAGAGGATTTATAATCTTATAGAACTTAGTAAATCTGTTTATAATGAAAAGAATAAAAAAATTCCTACAAGTGAATTGAACAATGTTCTTCTTGAAGAAATCGAATCTTTCCCGCCTCCGTCAACTCCTACCGGTAAAGAAGTGAAAATAAAATATATAACTCAGGTTGGTCAGAACTACCCGATATTTTTATTCTTTGCAAATCAGCCAAAGTTTATACAGGATAATTATAAAAGGCACCTTGAAAAAACCATTCGAAAACATTTCGGTTTTACAGGTGTTCCTATAATGATAAGCTTTAGAGAAAAATAAGATTCTATTTAAAAACTCTATTATCTAATTCTTATTTAACCTACTGGTTTTCCATTAGTACAATGTCACGTAAAATCATTATTTTGAACCAGATTATAAATTGGTTTTTATAGCTTAACAACTTATTCGTCGATAATAATGCAAATTCATATCAGATACCTCCAATATTTTATTTTGTGCTTATCCTTAATTTGGATTTCTGCCTGTAGCTGCCAGGATGATTTTTCATCAAATAATTATCGTCGAAATGATACGCATAAGTTGGAAAGGATAAACTGGTCGCAGAAGAACTTTGAAGTATTAAATCAATTTATAGATGAATATGGTATCGGCGGAAAATATTATTCAAAGCAAAAACCACCTTATGTTGTTCTGGATTGGGATCAAACTTGTGTGCATCTTGATACTGAAGAAGCGGTCATGCGTTATCAATTAACTAATTTTGATTTTAAATTATCTAAAACACAATTTAAGGAGTTATTAAAAGACAGCATAAATGGAGTAAACCGGTTATCATCCGTCTATCATAATATTTTGCTCAGAGATATTAATGAAGATCTGATTAATGATTATAGTTTTTTATATGATAATTATTCCGGGTTTGGTGGAAAGCTTACACTTGATGAATTAAAGCAGACTCCTGAATATAAAGATTTCATTGTTAGAGTTGCTTTTTTATATGACGGTTATTGTAATACACCAGGAATAGAAGCAGTATATGGTTATCCCTGGGTTCTTTATTTATTTGCTGGTCATACAACAGATGAGATTAAAACCTTATCTCGGAAAGCAATCGATTTCGAACTTGCGAATACATTAAGCAAACCGGAATGGAATTCACCTTCTGATTTGCAAACTAAATCCGGAATCATTAATTATTCATTTAAGTCTGGACTTCGCGTTTATGCAGAAATGCAAAACCTGATAGCAGTCTTAATAGCGAGCGGGATAGATGTATTTGTTGTCTCTGCAAGTTATAAACCTGTAGTAGAAGTATTTTCAGGCATTGGTAATTACGGCTATAATATTCCAGCTGAAAATATTATTGCAATGGAACTTGAAACAGATGAACAAGGAAAAATATTGCCAAAGTATAAAACAGGCTGGAGCCAGGTACAACGGCAAGGTAAAGTAGATGCTATAAACCTTGCAATTAAACAAAAACTTAGAAAAGACTGGGACCCGGTATTTTCTGCTGCCGATAGTGACGGAGATTATGAAATGTGCACTTCATTTACCGGTACTAAATTAACATTGATATTGAATAGAATAAAAAAAGGGGATATCGGTAAGCTTTGCCAACAGGCAGTAAATGAAAAAGACAGCCCCAATCCAAGATTTATTCTTCAGGGGCGAAATGAAAACACCGGCTTATTTCTTCCTTGTTCAGAATCAGTTCTTCTGGGTCAGACTGAATTAAAACTATTACCATAGCAATTCATTTATAATATCAACCTATTTGTATTTAGGATTAAAGTATTAAATTCAACAAACCTCAATTTTAAATTATAATAACATATTCTATTTCATTAAATTTGAACAAAAAATAAAACATTTGTAGGTAAGTATGGAAAATATTTCAGTCCTTAACCACCCGATTATAAAAAGGGATTTAACAATATTGCGGGATAAATCCACCGACACCTACTTCTTTCGGTCGGCTTTACATCGCATCTCTTCCATCCTTGCATTCGAAATAAGCAAAGACTTTAATACAGATGAATATGAAGTTGAAACCCCACTGGAAAAAACAACGGGTTATAAACTTTCGGATGAAATTGTAATCGTGCCTGTCCTTAGGGCAGGGCTAAGCATGGTAAATTCTTTCCTTGAAATAATTCCTGAAGCTAAAGTTGGTCATATTGGTATTCAAAGGAATGAAATCACATTGGAGCCAATGGATTATTATTACAAAACTCCACCCAACATTCATAATTCGCTTACTATTTTAGTCGATCCGATGCTTGCAACGGGCGGAAGCAGTTCTGCTGCATTGACATATCTTAAAAACAGGGGAGCAAAGAATTGTATTTTTGCCTGTTTAGTTGCTGCTCCGCAAGGCGTAACAAGAATCAGTAAAGATCATCCCGATGTTAAAATTTATACTGCAGTAATTGACAGAACACTGAACGAAAAGGGTTACATCTTGCCGGGTTTGGGTGATGCCGGGGACAGAACATTTGGCACTTTATAGAATTATCATATTACTACTGATTTCAACTTTATCGTTTTCTCAGGTAAACCCGGATAAAAATGTAGATAACCTGATTCGAAAGGGAATTCATAACCTTGTTATTCATAATTATAAAAAGTCACTTGGAAATTTTAAGATATTAACAAAGACGTATTCCAGTTTACCGCTCGGTGATATTTTTACCGCGGCAGTTTTTATTGCTGAAGCAAATGATTACGGTGAAAAAGCTGATATTGATACGATAAACAAACTGTTAACCCGTGCAGCTGAGAAAGCAAAGATTCTATATGAAGCCGCTCCGGATGACTTATGGAATAGTTATTATTATGCTTTGATTAAAGGTTACTCTGCTTACTTCGAAGCTTTAAATGATAATTACATAACTGCATTTGCAGATGGGTTAAGTTCAATCTCTTACTTTGAAAAATGTATTGCGAAGGATTCATCATTTTATGAAGCATACCTTGCACTTGGAATATATAAATACTGGCGTAGTGAAAAAACTGCTTCATTAACATGGCTTCCGTTTATTGAAGACGAAAGGGAAGTAGGAATTAAATTTCTTAAATTCGCTTTGAAACATGATTGCTATAATTCCTACCTGGGGATTAATTCCCTGCTTTGGATTTATATCAATCAAAAAGAATATAATAAAGCGATTAATGTTGTAGAAAATTCGGGGAATAAATATAAGGATTGCAGGTTCCTTAAATGGGCTTTGGCAGATGCCTACGAGAGGATTGATAAGAAAAAAGCAATAAGTATTTACTATGAACTGCTTAATTTTTATGATAGAATGCCGGGGCAGAACCATTTAAACGAAATAGTTTTGAAGCATAAAATTGCAATGTTATATGAGCAAACCGGTGAATTTAATAAAGCATTGAAACTATGCGATGAAATATTAGGTTTAAAATCATTAAACGGATACGTTAAAGAGAATTTACAGGAAAGACTTGAACGGGTTGAATCATTAAAAATAAAGCTTGGCAGTTCAAAATAGATATTCGTTATTAATATTTCGTGCAGCCGGCAGAATAAAAAAAATAGTTAATTGATTAAGTAGAAAACATTGGCTATTGATTTTCTTTCAATTTGTAATATATTAGCGGTTAGTTTAGAATAGTTTGATATGATTTCTAATGTAACAAAAAATAAGAAATTGCTTGATGACCTGATAATTACCTGCAGGAATAACCTGCCAAGTGTAAATATTGAGTTGATTACAAAAGCATTTGAATTAAGCCTTGAAGCTCATAAGAATGACAGCAGGGCATCCGGTGAGCCTTACTTTACCCATCCTTATGAAGTTGCAATGATTGTTGCCAAGGAAATTCCTCTTGATGATATTTCTGTTGTTAGCGCTTTGTTGCATGATGTTATTGAGGATTCTGATTTTGATTTATCTTTTATTTCAAAGGAATTTGGCAAAGAGGTTGCTGAAATTGTAGATGGGGTTACAAAAATAGGCGGCATCTTTAAGGGACAGGAAATATCCCAGGCAGAAAATTACAGGAAAATGCTTCTTTCTATGGTGAAGGATATTAGAGTTATTCTTGTAAAGTTTGCGGACAGACTCCATAATATGCGAACGCTTGAATTTGTGAATCCAGATAAGCAGCGAAGAATTGCACAGGAAACATTGGAAATCTACGCCCCGTTTTCTCATCGGTTTGGATTGGCAAAAGTAAAATGGGAACTGGAAGATCTTGCGTTCAAATATCTGAATAAAGAAGCTTATGAAGACCTTGTCAGAAAAATCAAGAACAAGAGAAAAGAACGCGAAAGTTATATCGCAAGATTTACTGCGCCAATTATAGAAAAACTTAAAGAACATAAGATAGAATTCGAAATAAGCGGAAGACCAAAACATCTTTACAGCATCTACAGGAAGATGATTAAACGTAACAAACCGTTCGAAGAGATTTATGACCTGTTTGCTGTTAGAATAATTATTGAAAGCAACGATACTAATGAATGTTATTATGTGCTTGGAATTGTAAATTCAATTTATACTCCCGTACCGGATAGATTTAAAGATTATATCTCTATCCCCAAAACAAATAATTACCAGTCAATTCATACAACCGTAATTGATTCACAGGGAAGAATGGTTGAGGTTCAGATCCGTACCAATAAAATGCACGAAGTTGCAGAAAAAGGTGTGGCTGCACATTGGAAGTATAAAGAAAATAAATTTACATCGGATTCAAATCTCGAAAACTGGGTTAACTGGATAAGGGATGTTTTTGAAAGCGCATCCAAGGATGAAGCAAGCAAAGAATTATTAGCAAGTTTTAAATTAAATCTTTACCAGGATGAGATTTATATTTTTACACCTAAAGGAGATTTACGCCGTCTGCCTGTTAATTCTACTCCGGTGGATTTTGCCTTTGAAATACACAGTAAAGTTGGCTACCATTGTATTGGTGCAAAGGTAAACGGAAAAATTGTTCCATTAGACACACCGCTCCACAGTGGTGACCAGGTTGATATAATCACGTCTAAGAATCAGCATCCGAACAAAAGCTGGATGTTGTTTGTAAAAACTCATAAAGCTAAAGCTGCAATCAGACGATGGATAAACAAAGAGGAAGAACAACTTGTTGAAACCGGTAAAGACATCTGGGAGAAAAAACTTAAGAAATATAAATTAACCTATAACAATGATGACGTAACGAAGTTTGCAAATTCGCAGAAATATGAGAATTCAATCCAGTTGTTTAAAGCAATTGCATTGGATAAGGTTAACCTTGATGATCTTCTTCTTCCGAAAAAGGATAAGGAAGTTAAGGAAGAAACGAAGGAACTTGAATTTGATAACTTTGCGACTATTGCCCGGACTGATGCCGGTGCAATTCTTATTGATGGTTCAAATCAGAATGTTAAATATTCTTTTGCAAAGTGCTGCAATCCAATTCCGGGTGATCCAATTGTGGGTTATATTACCATTGGTGAAGGTATTAAGATTCATAGAAAAACCTGTACAGATTTAATTAATTCCGTTAAGAAAGGTGGAGACAGGCTTGTACCGGTTCAGTGGCCAACTGCAGATGACTCGTTGTTTGTCGCTGGTATTTCAATTGTCGGTGAAGATTCGCCGGGTATACTTAAAGATATTTCTCATAGTATAACTTCTTACCATGACACAAATATAAAATCTGTTAACATTACGGCGAATAATTCTATGTTCAAAGGCGCTATTACTCTATATGTAAAGAACCTTGATCACCTTTCCCGTATAGTTGAACGATTGAAAAAGAATAAAGGAATTTATTCTGTTGAAAGATTTGATAGTACAACCTCGGGCTGATTTCTAAAAATGGAAACAAGAATTTTAGCAATAGATTACGGATTAAAAAGAATCGGATTAGCTCTGTCTGATCCGCTTAAAATATTTGCCTATCCTTTTAAGACTTTGAATAATGATAATAAGCTTATCAATGATTTAAAAGAACTTGTGGATACACAGGGAATTACTGAAATAGTAGTAGGTTATCCGTTAAAGGAAAACGGAGAAAAATCTTCAAGTACATTAGAAGTAGAGAAATTTGTACTTAGGTTAAAAGAGAGTTTTAAGATTGATATCATTTTGCGTGATGAGCGATATACATCAGAACTTGCCAAGCAGAACATTCTGCAAAGTGTAACTAAAAAAAAGAAACGACAGGATAAAGGTTTGGTAGACCGTAATGCTGCATGTATTTTTCTTCAGGAATATCTTGACGAGAAAAAATGAATATTATAGTAAACAAAAAAATATTAAGCATATCTGCAATTATTGTTTTTTCAATTGTTCTGTGGGGATCAGTATCGTTATCATATTATTATACAACTACTATAACTGTCCCATTAAAAATAACAAACCTGCCTGACGGCTTTATTGTCGGTTCTGCTACAGAAAAAGAAGTTACTATTAATCTTAGGGGTGAGGGCTGGAAACTTCTATCACTTTTCTGGGGCTCTAAACCGGAATTTAAAATACCGATTGGTACCCGTTACGACGGTGAAACTTACTACCTCAAAGACGCAATTAAAGAAAATAACTGGCTCGATAATAATATCCAGGTATTTGACATTTCACCTACAAAAATGTCATTCGGTATAGAACGCATAAGGGAGAAGAGAATTAAAATATATCCTGATGTAAGTTTATCTTTCAAACAGGATTATATACTTGGAAGCGATATTGCAATATCACCCGAATCCATACTTGTATTTGGAACGAGAAACAAGTTAAGCGGAATAGACAGCCTTCCGACAATCAAAAAATATTATTCTGATCTTGAATCGAGCGTTGATGAGCAGATTGAAATCCAGCCAATTGATGGATTATCTTATGAATCTAATTACTGCTCATTAAATTTTGATGTACAGAAAGTTGCGGATAAATCATTTGAAAATCTTGAAGTTGAAATAACAAATACTCCACCGTCAAGGGAATTATTACTTTTTCCTAATAAAATATCTTTAATTTTACGCGGCGGAATTAATATACTTGGTAAACTTGAGAATGAGGAAATAAAAGCTTCTGTGGATTTCCGTAAGGTACTACAGGATACTACCGGTTCGGTTGCTCCTTCGTTAACAATTCCAAAGTTCTTAAAAGTTGTTGAAGTTAAACCTGAATTTCTAAAATATATAATTAAAAAATATTAGTATGCTTATTAGTTTTGAAGGATTAGATTTTTGCGGTAAATCTACACAGGTAGAATTGTTGGTAAATTATTTGAATAACTGCGGGAAAAGAGTTAAAGTTATTAGAGAGCCCGGAGGTACTGTAATCTCTGAGAAGATAAGGGATATTCTATTAGACAAAAAAAATGATAAGATGCATATTGAAACAGAGATCTTGTTGTTTTCGGCAAGCCGTTCACAACTTGTAAGAGAAGTTATTCAACCGTATTTAAATGATGGTTATTATGTTATTACAGATAGATTTTATGATTCGACAACTGCATACCAGGGTTTTGGCAGGCAAATTCCTTTGGACTTTGTAGAGAAGATAAATATGTTCGCAGTAGGCGGCACTATTCCCCAAATTACTTTTTTTATTGATATCCCGATTGAAGAATCTGATAAGAGGAAAAAATTAAGGAATGGCGGCGAATTAGACAGGATTGAAATGTCACAGCGTAGTTTTTATGAGAAGGTGAGAGAGGGTTATTTGTATCTTGCCGAAAAGGAAAAACGTTTCAGAATAATTGACGGTCTTAAACATATAGATGAAATTCATGAAATAATAATTAAGGACATCAGTGAATTAGAAATGAAGACAGGAGTGAAGTAAATGCGGAATTCAATAAGACTAATTATAGCAATTGCGGTTGTAGTGGTTTTTTCAGGTTCACTTAAAACAGACAATGATATTTTTTACCAGATTGCCAAAAGTATAGACATCTTTGGTAAAGTTTATAAAGAGGTTTCCTTTAATTATGTTGATGACATAAATCCCGAAGAATTTATGCTTTCCGGAATTAATGGTATGCTTGGCTCGCTAGATCCTTATACCGTTTTTATCGATGAGAAAAGAAAAGATGATATCGACTTGCTTACACATGGCAAATACGGTGGGATCGGAGTTTCAATTGGAATGCGTAACGATAAAGTTACTATAGTTGATGTACTTGACGGTTACGCAGCCCAGCGTCAGGGATTAAGAATTGGTGATATAATTTCCAATGTGGATGATGTTGAAATTAATAAAGATAACTTTGATGAGATTTCCAGGTATGTTAAAGGCGAACCCGGTACCCAGGTTAAACTGACTATACTAAGAGATGGCGGAGCTGAGAAACTTGTATTTAATCTGATCAGAGAAGAAGTTAAAGTTAAAAACCTTTTGTACAGTGGTTTTGAACCTGAGAACAGTAATAATGTTTATTTAAAACTTACAAGCTTTACAAGAACCGCAGGAGACGAAATAAGAAATACTTTGGTTGGACTTGGTAATAAGAAAAAAATAAATTCAATTGTTCTTGATTTGCGCGGAAATCCCGGCGGCCTTTTGGATGCTGCTGTTGATGTGTGCGAGAAATTCCTCTCAAAGAATCAATTGGTGGTTTCTGTAATGGGAAGAGATTCATCATCATTAAAAAAATATTTCTCCACCGAAGAACCTGTTGGCGGCAATACTAAATTAGTTGTTCTTGTTGATAGCAATTCAGCTTCAGCTTCGGAGATTGTTGCCGGTGCAATACAAGATCACGACAGGGGAATTATTGTTGGGACAGAAACTTTTGGTAAAGGATTAGTTCAGACAGTTTTTCCGCTTTCCTATAACACTTCAATTAAAATAACAACGGCAAGGTATTATACACCAAGCGGCAGATGTATCCAGAAAATTGATTATTCGAAAGGTACAAATTCTGTAAGTACAAACACGGTCGCTGGTAAACAAAGCTTTAAAACAGACAATAACAGACCCGTGTTTTCTTCAGGTGGAATAAAGCCTGATTCTGTTATAGAAGCGAATGATGAATTATCTCTTACAAGGGAATTAGTATCCAAAGGATTGGTATTTAAATTTGCAACCCAGTATAAAGAAAAGAATTCAAGAGAAAAATTTGTTTCAGAAAAGGATAATGAATTGTTCACAAAGTTTCTTGAATTCCTGAAGAATGAAAATTTCGTTTATGAAAATTCCGCTGAAAAGAAAATTGATGAATTACTTCATCTTTCAAAAAAAGAAAAGTACGGTAAAAACATTATAGATGAATTAAATAATTTCTCCGTTCGCTATAAGAATTTAAGAAAGAGCGAGCTGGAAAATCATAAAAATGAAATTATCGATTTGATTTCCACCGAACTTTTCAACCGATATGATGGCAGTAACGGAAGAATAAAATATAGCCTTACTAACGACAGACAATTCATGTTGGCGTTGGATATACTGAAAAATGAAGCAGTTTATAATAAACTTCTTTTAAATAAATAATGACTAAGTGATTCGTGTTTATTTGTTTTTCACTTTTCCGGTTAGGATTAATCTGAGGGGATTATGGCAGTTAGCAAGATTTTAATTAGTAAAAATCCGATTTTCGATAAGTGCCCAAAGTGCAAGGAATGGGATTCATTGCATCGTTCCAGAGCAAGAAGTCTTGGGGAAAATATTATTAAAATGATCCCTCTATGGAATATTTTCAGATGCAAAGCATGCGGCTGGCGGGGTTACAGGTTCACTTTTACTTTTACTACAGAATCACTGAAAGTTATTAGCCTGTACATTGTTTTGATTTTTATTGCTGCATCTATAGTAAGATTCGCATTAAGCTATTTTATTAAATAATAAATTTAGGAGGTTTTTCTGATGACTGACTCTCAATCATCAAATCATTATGAATTTAAAGCTGAAATAAAACAGCTTCTTAATATTTTAGTTCATTCACTGTACACACATAAGGAAATCTTTCTGCGTGAACTTATTTCCAATGCATCCGATGCATTGGATAAGCTGAGATTCGAATCTGTTAGTGGCAAAAAATTCAGAGATGCTGAATTACCTTTGGAAATAAGGGTTGAAGCCAACAAGGATAAAAACAGGTTGGTCATTTCCGATACAGGAATTGGAATGACACGCGAAGAGCTTGTTTCAAATATCGGTACAATTGCTAAATCCGGTTCTGCGGAGTTTCTTAAACAGATTGAAGATGATAAAAAAGATCTCTCAAATATTATCGGAAAGTTTGGGGTTGGTTTCTATTCTGTGTTTATGGTTGCAAAAGAAGTTACTATTAAAACAAAATCGTATAAGGAAGAAGAGGAAGCAGTTGAATGGAAATCTGACGGCCTTGGTAGTTATGATATAAACACTTTGAACGAGCCGATGAAAAGGGGAACGATAATAGAAATTGAACTTAAGGACGAGGAAAAAGAATTTACTGAGAAATATAAACTTGAAAGTGTGATAAAAAAACATTCAAACTTTATTTCATTCCCGATTTACCTTGAGAACAACAAAGTAAATTCAATCTCTGCTCTCTGGCGTGAACCAAAAAATACAATAACTAAAGAACAGTATTCCGAGTTTTTTAAATTTTTAACTTACGATAGCGAAGATCCGCTTGAGACATTGCACGTTTCCGTTGATGCCCCAATCCAGTTTAATACTTTGCTGTTCATCCCTAAAAAGAATTATGACCAATTCGGTTATTATAAAAATGATTATGGTCTTGATTTGTATGTTAAACGTGTACTCATCCAACATCAGAATAAAGACTTGCTTCCTGAATATCTCGGTTTTATAAAAGGTGTAGTTGATTCTGAGGATTTACCGTTGAACATTTCAAGGGAAACCCTACAGGAAAATGTAATCTTTAATAAAATTGCACAGAATATTACAACACAGGTTTTAGCTCATTTAAAGAAAATAGCAACCGATGACCCCGATAAATATGCTGCTATCTGGAAAGAGCATGGTAAAGCCATTCGTCTTGGTTATTCTGATTTTATTAACAAGGATAAATTTGTAGAATTGCTCAGGTTCAATTCATCTAAATATGAAAACCAGGATGGACTAACTTCCTTGAAAGAATATGTCGGTCGTTTGAAAGAAGGTCAGAAAGAAATTTATTATTTCTCCGGCCCAACAAGGGAAGCAATTATATCAAGTCCGCACTACGAAATATTTAAGAGCAGACAATTGGAAGTATTGTTCCTGCTTGATCCGATTGATGAATTCGTAATGGATTCTGTGCGGGAGTATAAAGAATATAAACTTGTTTCTATTGAACAGGTTGATCCGAAAAATTTAGATAAATTTGAATCAGCAGGTAAAGAGGAGAAACTTCCGGAAATAAGTAAGGATGATGAAAAGACGCTTGATAAGTTGTTGAAAAGGATAAAAGAAATTCTTGGTGATAAAGTTACCGAGGTTAGAATTTCAAACAGGTTAACCGACAGTCCTTCCTGCCTCGTTAATCCGGCGGATGGTATGACTTCCCAGATGCAGAAAATTATGCAGATTGTTTCCAAGGATACATCTGTTCCTAAAAAGATTCTTGAAATAAATAAAGATCATAAGCTTATAAGAAATCTGATTAAAATTTATACCGCTAATTCCAAAGATGAATATATTGATCAGGTTGTTGAACAACTTTATGAATCTTCTTTACTGCTGGAAGGATATTTAACTGATCCGCATAACCTTGTAAACAGAATAAAGAACTTATTAGAGAAATCAAGCGACTTGCATGATGCGGTAAGAGAAAAGACCTAATCCAGAATTCAATGTATACAAATTATTTTATAAAAATATCAATTTTAATTTTCTTAATATTTTCATTTAGCTGTACTAATAAAAACAACAAAAGATTAGTAGTTGATGAATTGTTTATTTCTGAACATCAATTAGGCCCACCAATAAATAATGATACACTATTTTCGTTTAATCCGGAAAACTTAAATAAAAAAAAGTATTGTGGTTTTTTAGAGCCTTGTCTTAGAGGAGTCAAAATAAGTAGATCAACTTATTATCCTAGATTAATCATTAAGGTGAATTCGTCAGGTAGATTACTTGGTTATTTTAGAGAATGCCCCAAAGAAGGTTATTTAAGCATTGTATTAAGTGATTCTTTGTTAGAATATTTTAATAAACAAATTGAAAAAATGAATTTTAGAAAATTAAATTCTATTTATGATGCTGATGAACCAGGGTGGATTTATGATGGACCCGAGTATTTCATATCTATTAAAGATGAAAATGAAGAGAAACAAGTGATGATTTTAAAAGAGCATAAAGGTCCAAGAAATATCATAAAGTTTATTGATAGCATTTATAATCTGGTAAATAGACTAGAATTATCAAATTCTAACAACGCTTTCTTTCGTAAGGATACATTAATAGTTTTGAAAACTGAAGAGCATTGGAAGAATACTGATTCTATATTTGCCAAAATATTTTAAATTTTAATATCAACAAAGTAAATCGAAGCAACTTTTTATTTAAACTAATGAAAAACATCAGCCCCGATATTTAAATCGGGGTATATTTTTACATCTCTTCAGAATCTTCGGTTGATATTGTAAAATCTGCGTTTGAAACTTCTGTGAATAATTCCTGCTTGCTGCTATAATTTTTAAGATAGAAAACTTTTACATTAGTCCGGTTTCTTGCCAACCAGCTTAAAGCTATTTTAACTTTTTCCAAATCTCTCTTTTCTACGTTATTGAATAGAGAGATTACATTGTTAAAATAATCATCCAATGCATCATCAAAAGATTCGCCGTTAGGTACAATGTTTTGTTTAACAAAAACCTTTCCTGAAATAAGTAATATGAAATCTTTTTTGTCCGAGTTATTTATTACAAGCAGCAGGTTTGCAAGATTTATCGGCTCGGCGATGATTGAAGTTTTGTGAATCTGTGAAAGAATAAGATTTACCAAATCACGTATCTGACCGGCTTCTTCGTATTTTTGCTTTTCGGAAAGTGATTTCATTTTATTTAATAACCTGTTTACTGCTAGCTGATTTTTCGCCGCTAAAAAATCGTAGACATTCTGCAGTTCACTTTTATATTCTTCTTTCAATGAAGCATGTGTACAAGGAGCGATACACCTGTCTATCTGCGCAAGAAAACATTCTTTCTTTTTATTCCATTCTTTGTCATTGCATTCTCTTATAAGGAAAGTTTTGTTTATAATCTCGATCATGTTCTTCGTAACATCCTGGTTATTATACGGACCGAAATAATCATTGTCATCAAAATCAAACTTGCTGCTCAATTCAATATTGGCAAAATCTGTCTGCTTGTTAATTTTTATAAAATATGTTTGTCCGTACTTCTTTAATTGAATATTGCAGGACGGATTGTAGAGCTTAATCAATTCTGCTTCCGCGAGTAGTGCAGTTAGTTCACTGTTTGTTGTTAAGAAATCAAGCTTACTGGCAAGGCGAACAATTTTTCTTACCTTTCGTTCCGTTGAAGAAGAGAAGTAACTTTTTACCCTTTCTTTTAATGCTTTTGCTTTTCCTACGTAGATAATTTCATCTTTGGAATTCTTAAAGAGATAAACTCCGGGATCATTGGGAATTTTAAGAAAATCATTAACGAGTTTTTTCTTTATCAGTCTGAAATTATCTTTTGCCACAGGATAATGCTGAAGGTTGATGATATCCGAAACTGTTTTAATTTTATTCTGAGTAGTTAGTTCGGAAATCATCTTTAAAAGAATTTTAGCGGTTACCGTTGCATCACCTAATGCCCTGTGAACATTTTTGTGTGTAACCCCCAGATGCTTAACAACGGAGCCAAGTGATTTGCTCTTAAGTTCCGGATACATTTTTCTTGCAAGCTTTAACGTACACAAACACAGGTTCTGGAATTTATCTATTCCTGCGTACTTCAATTCACTTTTCATAAATGATAAATCAAACAGAACGTTATGAGCGACAACAATGCTTTCACCAATAAAATCCAAAACCTTTGGAGCTATCTCATCAAAATATGGGGCGTCATAGACATCGGAATTCTGAATTCCGGTAAGTTGTGTAATAAAGTAAGGTATTTCTCTGCCGGGATTAATAAATGTTCTGTACGATTCCGTGATTTCAAGATTCTTAACTTTAACCAAACCTATCTCTATTGCACGGCTGCTATAGGCGCTTGTACCGGTGGTTTCAAAGTCAAGGACGCAAAAATCCGCATCGCCAACAGGCTTAGAAAGCAAGTTATCTATATCTGGAATCAAAGCAATCCTGACAGTTTCTTTTATTCAAAATAAAAATTTTATATTAAGTAATACACGTGCTAAATATAGCGATCTTAATAATTTTTATTAAGGCAAAATCTTTTTATACTTTATAATTGGCGGAACTCCAAATTTTATATATATTCGTGGAAAAAAAATTGGATAAATGCAGACAATAAACATACTTTTTGTAGGTGATATAATCGGTAAACCAGGTATGGATATGGTAAGTACTTGGCTTCCCGGATTAATTAAAAAATATAAAGCCGATTTTGTTGTTGCTAACGGCGAAAATGCTTCAGACGGTAAAGGCTGTACAGAAAAAGAAGGTAAATTACTTTTTGATCTTGGAGTTAACTGTATTACCGGCGGCAACCATACCTGGGATAAACATCAGTCGCAGGATTATCTTAAAACAGAAGACAGATACATCAGACCGCTGAATTACCCAAAGGGTACTTTCGGCAAAGGCTTTTATATTTATGAGACAAAGAAGGGCAAAGTTGCTGTAATAAATCTGCAGGGCAGAGCTTTTATGGCTACAATTGATTGTCCTTTCAGAACAGCCGATTGGGTACTTGAAAGAATAAAATCTGAAACAAAAACAATCATCATTGATTTTCATGCCGAAGCAACAGCAGAAAAATTAGCTCTGGCAAATTATCTTGACGGCAAGATAAGTGCTTTTGTTGGTACTCATACTCATATTCAAACATCAGACGATAGAATCCTGAATAAAGGTACAGGTTATATTACAGATGTTGGAATGACAGGTCCGTATGAATCCGTTATTGGAATGAAGACAGAAGCTGCGATTAACAGGTTCATCTACCAGACTCCACAGAAATACCAGACAGCGGAGAATGATATTCACCTGTGCGGAGTTTATTTAAAAGTTGATAGTGAAACAGGAAAGACTGTACAGATAGAAAGAATATTATTACCGGATTTTAACCGTTCAACAAATACTGAAGGATAACTATGATAATCTTAGATGGCAAAAAAGTAGCGGAGCAGATTAAAACCGAACTAAAGGAAAAGGTTGATAAGTTAATTGCCGAAAATAAAAAAGTACCGGGTTTGGTTACTATAATGGTTGGTGATAATCCTGCTTCTCACTCATATGTTAATAGTAAAAGTAAATCCAGTACGGCAATTGGAATGCTTTCTAAAGTTGAAAAGCTTCCGGCAGAAACAACCGAGGATGAACTGATTGAATTAGTGGAAAAATATAACTATGATAAAAATTATCATGGCATTCTCGTTCAGCTGCCTTTGCCAAAACATATTAATGAAGATAGGGTAATTATGGCTATTAACCCGGATAAAGATGTTGATGGCTTTCATCCTATTAGCGTTGGAAAACTTGTAATCGGACAGGATACATTTTTACCCTGCACACCGGCAGGCATCCAGGAATTATTCAAACGTTATAATATTGAAACAACAGGGAAGCATGTGGTTGTTGTTGGCAGAAGCAATATTGTCGGCAAACCAATTACAAACATTATGTTCCAAAAGAAGCAGTGGGCAAATTCAATTGTTACAATTTGCCATACCGCGGCAAATGATTTATCCGTTTATACAAAGCAAGCAGATATCTTAATTGCTGCAATAGGTCAGCCAAATTTTATTAAAGCTGATATGGTTAAAGACGGTGTTGTTGTTATTGATGTTGGCATTAACAGGGTTGAAGATGCAAACCTGCCAAAAGGTTACCGCATTGTTGGCGATGTTGATTTTGAAAATGTAGCTCCGAAATCTTCTTACATTACACCGGTGCCGGGTGGTGTTGGTTTATTAACTGTTGCAATGCTGCTTTCAAATACATATAAAGCTTATGCAATGAAAGAAGGAATAAAATGATCGATTTAAATAATATTGAATTATATGCTTCAGAATTATTAGACAAGTTTAAGAATTCACCTAAAAAGAAATATGAACTTAAAGGCAATCTTGCTTCATATATTGATCATACAATACTTAAACCTGAAGCAAATGAGGATGAAGTAAAAAAAGTTTGTAGTGAAGCGAAAGAATTTAATTTCAAATCCGTTTGTGTTAATCCTTCTTATGTTGATTTATGCAAACAGGAATTAAAAGCAAGCGAAGTAAAAGTTTGTATAGTTATTGGATTTCCTCTTGGCGCTAATACTTCAGAAACAAAAATTGCTGAAGCAGAACAGGCTATTGCTAATGGCGCTACGGAATTGGATATGGTCATTAACGTTGGAAGATTGAAGAATAAAGATTTTCATTATGTCCTGAATGACATTTCTGAGATTGCAAAACTAACAAAGAACACAAATGCTCTTAGTAAAGTTATAATTGAAACCTGTTTGCTTACCGATGTAGAAAAAGTTATTGCTTGTTTATTAGCCAAAGAAGCCGGGGCAGATTTCGTTAAAACATCAACTGGGTTTAGTAAGGCAGGTGCTACAGCAGATGATATTGCTTTAATGAGATTTGTAGTTGGCGAAGAAATGGGAGTTAAAGCTTCCGGTGGTGTTCGTACTTATGAAGATACGATGAGAATGATTGAGAACGGCGCAAGCCGAATAGGCGCAAGTGCAAGCATTCAGATTGTAAAAGGTGAAAAACCGGTTTCCACAGGTTACTAATGGTACTTACGATGATTGTTACTAAAACAGATGATGGCTTTACCGGCGAAGTGCCATCACTTAAAGGTTGTGAAAGCTGGGCTCACGAAGAAGATGTTGCAATTGATAAAACACTCGACCTTGTTGCGTTCTACCTTAAATTACCTGTTGCTCATTTTGCTATGGATAAGTTGAGAAAGGAAAAAAATAAAACTTTCTATAAAATCGTTTTTAATAAATGAGAGCATTTAAAACAGAGAAACGACTTGCAAAGATTGAATCTGTTATCAGGGCAAGGCAGCATTCACTTACTGTAGTTTTTGAAAATATTCACGATCCGCATAATGTAAGCGCTATGCTTAGAACCTGCGATGCAGTCGGTGTTCAAAATGTCTCACTTATTTATTCGATTGAAAAGTTTCCAAGAATCAGCAGAATCTCTTCGGCTTCAGCGAATAAATGGATTACGAGAGAAAACTTTAAAAATGTAAGCGACTGTTATTCCTCTTTAAGGAAAAAAGGATTTAAGATTTATGCAAGCGCATTAACCGAAGGATCAAAAAATTTATATAACATTGACTTTACAGGAAAGTCGGCAGTTGTTCTTGGTAATGAACACCGCGGCGTTTCAAAGGAGGCAGCAGAACAAGCAGATGAGATATTTCATATTCCAATGAATGGGATGGTACAAAGTCTTAACGTGTCTGTTGCAAATGCGGTAATTCTTTACGAAATTTTCAGGCAAAGATTCCAACTTGGGATGTATCCAAGCAAAGATCTTTCAGAAATAGAAATCGAAAAACAAATAGACGAGTGGTGCAAAAAATAATGTTACAGTCATTCAACAAAATTAATAAGGTGGAAGGGGAATTATTATTACCTGGTGATAAATCAATTTCTCACCGTGCGGTAATGTTTTCTGCAATGGCAAAAGGTGTTTCTACAATTGAAAACCTTTCCAATGCAGAGGATGTTAATTCTACAATTTCCTGTTTCAGGCAGCTTGGTTGCGAAATAACCAAAACTGAAAATCTTGTCAGGGTTGTCGGTAAAGGCTATAAAGGTTTTACAAAACCAACAGAAGCGCTTAACGCCGGTAATTCAGGTACAACTGCAAGATTGTTGAGTGGAATTTTAGCTGCGCAGGATTTTGATTCAACTATCATTGGTGATAATTCATTATCCCAAAGACCGATGAAAAGAGTGATTGAACCGCTTAGTAAGATGGGAGCAAAGATAAAATCATCTGATGCACTTACTTTGCCGATGACAATCCACCCGCCAAAACGTTTGCATCCGATCGACTTTGAAATGAATGTACCAAGTGCACAAGTGAAAAGTGCTGTTCTTCTTGCAGGATTACATGGCGATACTTCTACTTCCGTTATTGAGTTTGTTCCTACAAGAAATCATACTGAATTATTGCTTGACTTAAAAACAATTTCCGATACTGATAAAAGAGTAATCTTCGCTTCTATTGAAGATTATCCACAGAATGCAGAGTATGTTGTTCCTTCCGATATTTCAACTGCTTCATTCTTTATTGTGCTTGCCTTGTTAACAAAGGATTCAAACCTGAAGATTAAAAATGTCGGTTTGAACCCAACCAGGACTGGAGTTATGGAAGTCCTTAAATTAATGGGTGCAAAATTTAGAATTGAAAACAAGCGGCAGGTTATGGGTGAGATGATCGGTGATCTGGTTATATCAAATGGAAGTCTCACCAATGTTAAAATTCCTGCTCACCTGATTCCAAATATAATTGATGAGGTTCCTATTCTATCTGTTGCAGGATTATTTGCAGAAGGTAAGTTTGAAATTGAAGGCGCGGGTGAATTAAGATTTAAGGAGACCGACAGGATAAAAGCAATTTGTAATAACATGAAACTGCTTGGACTTGATGTTGAAGAATCGGGCGACGGTTTCTCAATATCCGGCCAGGTAAAAAATAAAAACGTCACTTTTAAAAGTTATGATGACCATAGGATAGCAATGGCATTCTCAATCCTTTCAATTCTTTTGGAAGGCGGTACTGTTGAAGGATTTGGTTGCTGCAATATTTCAAATCCTGATTTTCTTTCTCAACTAAATTCTATTGTGAGGTAAAAAAATGGCTGAAGTTAAACTTGTTAATGTATCCAAAGTTTATGAGGGTGGTAACGTCGCGGCTAAAGATGTTAATCTTGTTGTTGGCGATAAAGAATTCGTTGTGCTTGTTGGTCCTTCCGGTTGCGGCAAATCTACTACACTTAGAATGATTGCCGGTCTAGAAGAAATTTCTTCCGGCGAATGTTACATTGACGGAAAACTTGTAAACAATGTTTCTCCAAAAGACAGAGACATTGCAATGGTATTTCAGAATTATGCTTTGTATCCGCATATGACTGTCTTTGAGAACATGGCTTTCGGATTAAAGCTTAGAAAGTTTGACAAGAAAGAAATTAAGGAAAGAGTTAGCCAGGCTGCAAAAATCCTTGAACTTGAACCATACCTTAACCGTAAACCAAAAGCGTTATCCGGCGGTCAGCGTCAGCGTGTTGCTGTTGGAAGAGCAATTGTCCGCAAGCCAAAAGTATTTTTATTTGATGAACCGCTAAGCAACCTTGATGCAAAATTAAGGGTCCAGATGCGCACGGAAATATCAAAGCTTCATCATCAGCTTGAAGCTACCATGATTTACGTTACGCACGACCAGACAGAAGCAATGACGATGGGGGACAGAATTGTTGTAATGAAGGATGGCGTTGTTCAGCAGATTGATTCGCCGTTAAATCTTTATAACAAACCGGTAAATCGTTTTGTAGCCGGATTTATCGGTAGTCCTTCCATGAATTTTATTGAAGGCACCATTAAGAATTCCAACGGAATTACTTTTGCAACCAAGGATAATAAAATCGAAATAAAACTATCGTCAAAGGATTCGGATAAACTTACGAAACAAGTTGATAAAGAAGTTATTCTTGGAATAAGACCTGAAGATATTCTAAGCGAGAATAATACTGCTAAAGATTTATTACCGGTTGAAGTAAAACTTGAAATTGTTGAACCGATGGGTAACGAGATTTTCTTATACTTCCAGTTAAATGATTCCCTGATAATTTCGAGAATTCCTGCAATAGAAAAACCGGTGGTTGGACAGCAGTTTAAGCTTTATCTTGATAAGTCAAAATTCCACTTCTTTGAAAAGGAGACAGAGCAGGCAATAGTGTAGTGTTTTTAATTCTGAACTAATTATTGGTGAAATTAAGAAAGACAATGGTAACGAAAGAGCAAATTGATTTATTTATTAAATACGATGGAGATTTGGATACCTTTTTAAGAATTAGAAGTATAAATGACAGAAAAATACTAGATGAAGATACTTTTAGAAGAATAGATTTGATTGTTCAGGAAATAATAAGAATGGAAAATGGGGTGCTTGAAAGCAAATACTTGGAAAAGATTCAAACCGATTTAAAGGATAATGAGATTGATGCAAAAATCATTGAAATACTATACCATAAGTTTGGTAGATAAGTTTTGAAATATCTACTAAATTTTAAATTATATTATTTCATTCTATATCTAATAGTCATAGTTAATGAATATTAGATTTATGAATCCAAATTGTATTTATAAACTCAGGAATCTATTCAATTCGTAATTTTATGTAGCCGCATGACTTTTGTATCTGATGCAAAGGGTTAATAAAAATTCTCTTCTGTTACAACTCTATTATCTGGTGTTCAAACCTGTCGATTGCAATTTCATTTATAATCTGCTTTAAGAAATCCTTTCCATACTTACTTGTAAAGTGAATAAAGTTTAGTTCTCTTTCCTGCAGGTTACGATGAGGGAAGAGCACGTTTGATACTTTCCTTATCTGCCTTAGAGTTGTATCATATTTTCTTTTCTGAGCTTCATCTGCTTTCTCACGTAAGAATTCCAAGCCTTGTAGAATCTTATCCCTTGTTTTATTTGTAACATCAAGCAGA
>QZKB01000111.1 GCA_003599415.1 Ignavibacteriales bacterium
GGTAATAATTTTTTAATGCTTCAACATCAATTGGAATTAATGCAGTATCAAAATATGAAGGGGGGCGCCCAATGTTTTCATAAATACTGTGGAGAAATTTAAGGAACCAGCCCGGTGTTTCTTTTGACTGAACTACATTTTCCAGTTCCGATGTCGCAATGTTCCGGTTACCATGAAATAAAATTGCAGATAACTCGTATCCCTCAGAATCCTGGGCGTACAATATTGCATTCAGTGTTATAAGCAGGAAAAATAATTTTAGTATTTTCAATATTATACTCCGGTCTTCAACAGACTATTTTTCCTTGTCCAGGTCAAAGTCTCTGCTTACCACAACAAGATTAGGATAATCTCTCTGGAAATTTTTTGTAAAGAAATCTCTTATTTCGGATCTGTTAATATTAGGTGAAAGATAAAGGGATAATGGTTTATCGGGGACTGTAAAAAAGTGAGCATAAAAAACTTCTTTTACATTCAGATCAATAAGGTAAGTAAATATTTCACCACCACCGGAACCAAGAAAATAATCCTGTGAATCATAATAGAAAAGTTCGTAGTTGTAATCTGCAAGTTTTAATCTTTTTAACAGGCTTTCATTTAAAGAGCCTTTTAGCAAAGGAGTTTCAAACACTTTGAGCGGATTACTGTTAACAAACTTTATATAATAAAATATCATTCCCCATTCCTTTTCAGACATAAATTCCCTGCCGGCAATCAATCCTTTTGAAGAATCATTTTCAAATACTCCGTACTCAATATCTTTAACATCGTCTGCAATTTTTTGTTTTGCATAGTTAAATAAAATCTGCCTGTCAATCTTATCTGCTGAATCGGCAGAAACTACAAGATTAACCGGGGCTTCCTTTTTCTTTTCACAAGAAAAGAAAGAGAACACTACTGCAAAAATGAATAATAGAACTGTACCTTTTTTAATTAGTGATGACAACTTCAGTTCCTTTTTTAATTGCCGAATATATTTCATCAATATCCTCGTTACTTACTGCTATTGAACCGTTAGTCCAGTTAAAAACAAACGGCAGATTTTTGAAAATAGCATTCAATCTGCCAATACCATGAATTCCAATAATCAGGGTTTCGTCTTTTACTGTGGGACAATCACCCTGCTCTAAATCATTATACATCTGCTGGTATTCCTTGTTCGAAATTAGTTTGGCTTTCAAAGCTTCAGCCAGATCATTTTTATTTGGATAGTTCAATCTGAAAAATTTATTATATGTCGAAGAAGTATCAATATCGCAAATAACATATTTACCAACCGGAGTTTTATAATCCTTTGTAAAAATTTTCGGCGAATTAGAATTCCTGCCAAACACGGCCTTATATGATTTGACTAAGATTGTATCCGAATAAAGATTAAGTTTATAATTCTTCCTATCAACCTGAATTTTGACATTTACAAGATATCTCAATCCCTTTGAAACCATCATTTCCGGTAATGAAGGTTCGCTAAGGTTTAATATCATTCCATACAGAATTACACCTGCAAAGAAAATAACAATACTTGCAATAAAATATAAAACGTTCTTAAGCACTTTATTATTACAGTTAAGATTTTATTAAGACTGTATTAAAGATATAAATTTTCACAATTTTTTAATAGAAAAAAGACGGCATAAGCCGTCTTTTAACAAAGTTGTAATCTATGGTTAGCCTTTATTCTTGGCATCAACCACAGCAATGGCAGATAGATTTATGATATCATCTACAGTGGCACCTCTCTGAAGTACATGAATCGATTTTTTCAAACCGACAATTATAGGTCCCACAACTGTTGCACCGCCAATTCTTGCCATTAATTTATATGCAATATTACCTGAATTAAGATCAGGAAAGACAAGGACATTCACTTTCCCTTTAATCCTGTTAAAAGGAAAATCATTCTCAAGTATTTGCTGAACTACTGCAGAATCTGCCTGCATCTCGCCATCGATATTCAGGTCAGGTCTTAAACGGTGAACAATTTCGACTGCTTCTTTTACTTTGAGCGATTCAGGGTACACTGCACTTCCAAAGTTGCTGAATGAAAGCATTGCTACTCTTGGTTCAATTTCAAATTCTTTAACAATGTCTGCAGTATTAATGGCAATTTCAGCAAGCTGCTCTGCATTTGGATTAATATTAACAGTACAATCCGCAAAGAAATAAACATCTTTCTTTGTGATAACTATATACATACCGGAAACCACTTTACATCTGTCTTTAAGTCCAATACACTGAAGAGCAGGTCTGATTGTTTCCGGATAAAAAGTTGTTAAACCTCCAATCAGCGAATCAGCGTCACCATTTTTAACCATCATTGAACCAAAATAAACAGGTTGCCTTATAAGCTCTTTTGCCAATCTAAGCGACATTCCTTTACGCTGACGGTTCTCATATAAATCCTGAGCATACTTATCAATCTTATCAGATTTGGAAATATCTAAAATGGAGAAACTTTCAAGATCATAACCAAATGATTTTATTTTAGCTTTTATTATTTCTTCATTACCTAAAAGAATGGGGAACGCAATGTTGTCATCGCTTACACTATGGGCTGCTCTTATAATCTTATCTTCCTCACCTTCCGGATAAACAATTTTTCTTGGGGCCTTCTGAGCTTTATGAACCATAACTCTGATTACTTCTTTTGACACACCAAGTCGTTCCTGAAGTTCTTCCTTGTACGCAGACCAATCATCAATATTTATCCTTGCGACACCGGCATCCATAGCAGCTTTAGCTACAGCAGGTGCAACATTCCATAATACTCTTGGATCGAATGGTTTGGGAATTATGTAATCTCTTCCAAAAGTAAATTCCTTTCCGCCATATGCATTAATTACAATTTCCGGCACTTTCTCTTTTGCAAGATCTGCAAGAGCTTTAACAGCAGCCATTTTCATTTCAACGGTAATTGCTTTAGCCCTTACATCCAACGCACCTCTGAAAATAAACGGAAAGCCTAAAACATTATTAACCTGGTTCGGATAATCGCTTCTACCAGTAGCCATAATAACGTCACTTCTTGCATCTTTTCCGTCTTCATATGTAATTTCAGGATCAGGATTTGCCATTGCAAATACAATAGGATCTTTGGCCATACTTCTAACCATATCCTTTGAAACTACATTCCCTTTAGACAGACCAAGGAATATATCTGCTCCTTTCATAACATCTGCAAGAGTTTTAAGATTGGTTTGTTTGGCAAACTGCATTTTATATTTGTTAAGATCATTTCTATCCAGACTTAGTACACCTTTTGAATCGCACATCCAGATATTTTCTACTTTTATTCCTGCTTTAAGATAAAGGTTAGCACAAGCAATGGCAGAAGCTCCGGCGCCATTTATAACAACTTTAACTTCATCAAGCTTTTTACCTACAATCTGGGTTGCGTTTAATATACCTGCACAAGAGATAATTGCAGTACCATGCTGATCATCATGAAATACAGGAATGTTCATCGTCTTTATTAGTTCTTCTTCTATTTCAAAACACTCCGGGGCTTTAATATCTTCAAGATTAATTCCGCCGAAAGTCGGTTCAAGCAATTGAACCGCACGGATTACTTCCTTAGGATCGTGCGTATTAAGTTCGATATCAAACACATCGATATCGGCAAATCTTTTAAACAAAACTCCTTTCCCCTCCATAACCGGTTTACCGGCGTGTGCACCTATGTCACCTAAACCAAGTACAGCAGTACCATTGGAAACCACAGCAACAAGATTTCCTTTGGCAGTGTACTTGTAAACGTCATCATCATTCTTATGTATTTCCCTGCAGGGTTCAGCTACACCAGGTGTATAAGCAAGTGAGAGATCCCGCGAAGTTACACAAGGTTTGGTTGGAATAACCTCAATTTTACCACGCCTGCCCAGGCTATGGTATTCGAGCGCATCTTCAACTCTAATTTTCATTTTGAATTCCTTATGATGTTTTTATTAGACGGCTAATCCGATGGAAGGAAAATAAGATAGTTTTATTTAAAGTTAAATAGCAATCTTCAAGATTTATTATCAAAATGGTCAAACAGAAGAAAATGCTGGTTTGTATTTATTAAAAGGATATAAACCGGATGTAAGAAAAAAAAATGCGGGCGATATTGTAACCGTCCGCATTATAAATTTTTTATTAAAAGAAATTTATACTTCCATGATTTCTTTTTCTTTATGCTTAATGTGTTCATCAATCATTGTGATGTGTTCATCTGTTAGTTTTTGTGTTTCCTTTTCAAGATTTTTTAATTCATCTTCAGAAACCTTTTTTTCCTTTTCCTGCTTTTTCAAATGTTCATTTGCATCTCTTCTTATATTACGAATTGCGACTTTAGCATCTTCACCAAGTTTCTTAACTATTTTAACCATTTCCTTTCTTCTTTCTTCTGTAAGAGGCGGAATAGGAATTTTTAAATTTGTACCGTCACTAATCGGGTTTAAACCAAGGTCTGCAGTAAGTATAGCTTTTTCAATAACCGGTACCATTGTTTTATCCCAGGGAGTAATTGCAAGTGTATGGACATCTAAAACAGAAACGTTTCCTACCTGTTTAAGCGGAGAAGGTGTTCCGTAAAAATCAACACGAATGCTATCTAATAAAGCAGTTGTAGCTTTCCCGGTTCGTATAGTTGCAATCTCAGTCCTGAAAGATTCAACCGACTTATCCATTCTTTGTTTTGCGTCTTTTACTGATGGATTCATATAACCCTCTGAAAATTTAATTTGTTGTTTCTTTAATCAAAATATTGCTGACAGTTGTACCTATCTGTTCACCGTTAACAAGATTTAGTAAATTGTTCGGTGTGTTCATATTAAACACAACAATTGGTAAATCATTTTCCTGGCAAAGACTTATTGCAGTAAGGTCCATTACACCCAATCTTTTCTTCAATACATCGAGGTATGAAATTTCCGAAAACTTAAATGCATCCGGATTCTTTTCGGGATCAGAATCATAAACACCATCCACTCTTGTTCCTTTCAGAATTGCCTGTGCTTCTATTTCAACAGCTCGCAAAGCTGCTGCTGTATCGGTACTAAAATACGGATGACCGGTACCGGCGCCAAAAATTACAACTCTTCCTTTTTCAAGGTGTCTTATAGCCCGTCGTCTTATATAAGGCTCGGCAATTTCTTCCATATGAATAGCAACCATTAACCTTGTATAAATTCCGCTGTGCTCTAATGCATTCTGCAGAGCAAGTGAATTAATAACAGTGGCAAGCATTCCCATCTGGTCGCCTGTAACACGGTCAATTCCCTGGTCGCCTGCGTTTAATCCTCTATAGATATTACCGCCACCGATAACAATGCCAACCTGAACTCCGGCATCGTGAATTTTCTTAATTTCAGTAGCAAAAAAAGTAAGGACATCAGGATCGATACCGTGACCTTTTTTTCCCATTAAGGATTCACCGCTAAGTTTCAGGAGTATGCGTTTGTACTTAATTTTTGTCATTTTTTTACTTTCAAATTAATAAAAAAAAAGGTCTTATTAAAAGACCTTTTTCAATTTATTTTTTTTCATCACTAAGATGGAATCTGTGGAAAAGAACAAGTTTGGATTCTACAGAATATTTCTTGTTATATTCCTTAAAAAGATCGCCGATTGTTTTGGCATTGTCTTTAACAAACGCCTGTTCAAACAAGCAGTTTTCCTGGTAGTATTTATTTAACTTACCAAGCGCAATCTTCTCTAAAATCTGTTCGGGTTTTCCTTCTTTTCTTGCAAGCTCTTTATAAATATCGAGTTCTTTTTCAATAAGAGTTTTATCAACCTCTTCACGGTAAACACAAATCGGTTTCATTGCGGCAACCTGCATTGCAACATCTTTTCCAATAGTAAAAATCTCATCAACGTTGCCTGCGCCAACATTATCAATTTTAATAAGAACACCTAATTTTGAACCGTGATGAACGTAATCAACTAAAATACCTGTTTCAGATTTTTCAATAATAAATCTTGAAACTGTAATTTTTTCGCCGATCTTTCCTAATAAGCTATCAAGTTCGTTAGAAAGAACTTTTCCATCCTGGGTTAAAGTAAGAAGTTCCTCAACTGTCTTTGGAGCTTGTGCAACAATAGCATCTAAAACTAATTTGGAGAAGCTAATAAAATCATCACTCTTTGCAACAAAATCAGTTTCGCAGTTAACTTCAACCATATAAGCAGTTTTTTTATCATCTGATATCTGTGTAAGAATAAGACCTTCATTTGTTGTTCTTTCTGCTCTTTTAGCAGCAACAGTAGCACCCTTCTTTCTTAAAATATCAATTGCTTTATCAAAGTCACCATCGGATTCTGTAAGAGCTTTCTTACAGTCCATCATACCGGCGCCGGTTTTCTCTCTTAATAATTTTACTTGATCTGCACTAATCGCCATTTTAATTTCCTACTTTTATTCTGATTTATCTTTCTGTTCACTTTCGGTTTGTTTGTTTTCAACCGGTTTATTTTCAACTTCTTTCTGCTGTCCTCTTTCTCTTCTGTGAGGCTTGCTTTCTTTTACTTCCTTAGGCTGTAGCTTTTCTTCTTCTTCTCTTTCTTTTCTTACTCTTTCTTTTTCAGCAGCTTCCTGTGCTCTTAATTCTTTTGCTCTTGCTAAACCATCCGTAACCGCATCTGACATAACTTTGGTTATGATCTCGATTGTTTTAACTGCGTCATCATTTGCAGGGATTAAGTAATCGACAATATCAGGATCACAGTTTGTATCAACTATAGCAAAAACAGGAACGTTCAATCTTTTGGCTTCTGCAACGGCAATTGCTTCTTTCTTAATATCTACAATGAACAACGCACCGGGCAATTTATTCATTGTTTCAACGCCGTCAAGAACTTTTCTTAGTTTATCTTTCTCTCTTGTAAGGAAGAGTCGTTCTTTCTTAGTTATCTTTTCGAAAGTACCATCGCTTTCCATTTTTTCAATGTTGGTTAAGCGTTTAATACTTTTTCTGATAGTGGAGAAGTTAGTAAGCATTCCACCGAGCCATCTTTCACTAACCCAGTTCTGCTCACATTTTTTTGCTTCAGATGCAATAATGTCTTTAGCTTGTTTTTTCGTACCAACAAACATCACTTTTTTGCCTTCAGCAACAACATCGCTTAATTTTTGTGCAGCATCAGCTAAAAGTGTTTTTGTTTTTTTCAAATCAATTATATGAATCCCGTTCTTTTCCATAAAAATATATGGCTTCATTTTAGGATTCCAGCGGCGTGTTAGATGTCCAAAGTGGGCGCCGGCTTCAATTAAGTCGGTTACATCGATTTTTTTCATGTTTTCCTTCCTGTTTTTCCTGCCCATTTACGGGCAGGCTTCTACCTTTTTCAACTTTACCTAAATCCGCATTAAGCGTGACACAGTCGGTAAATCCAAAAGTATGAATGATTAAATAATTTATTAAGATTATCTCTTAGAGAATTGAAATCTCTTTCTTGCTTTCGGTCTTCCGTATTTTTTACGTTCAACCATTCTTGGATCTCTTGTTAAGTATCCTTCAACTTTTAGTGCAGATCTGAATTCAGGATTTACACCTTCAAGCGCTCTTGCAACACCAAGCCTGATTGCCTGTGACTGACCTGTTGTACCACCACCATTTACATTAACAATTACATCAAACTTACCTAACATATCTGTTGATTTTAACGGAGATACTATATCATCTCTGTGAATCTGAAGCGGGAATGCATTTTCAAATTCTCTATCGTTAACGGTAATTTTACCGTTTCCATTTCTAAGTATTACTCTTGCAACAGATCTTTTTCTTCTACCGACATAAATTTTATCTATCATCAATTACTCCATTATAAACTAATTGGTTCTGGTTTCTGAGCCTGATGCGGATGACTTTCACCGGCATATACTTTTAATTTTTTAATCAGGTGCTTTCCCAATCTTGTTTTCGGAAGCATTCCTTTAACAGCAGTCTCAATAACTACGGTAGGATTTTTCTCAATCAACTCAGAGAAACTTCTAACTTTAGCGCCACCAGGGTAACCTGAATAGTGGAAATAAGTTTTCTGAGATTCGCGTTTTCCTGTCAATCTTATCTTTTCTGCGTTAAGCACGATAACAAAATCACCTGTATCCGTATTAGGAGTAAAAATCGGTTTTTGTTTACCGCGGATAATGCTTGCGACTTTAGCTGCCAATCTACCTAAAACTTGGTCCTTTGCATCTACTATATACCAATTTTTAGCAGCATCTTCTGTCCGTATAAATCTGGTCATTTTTTCCTGTTTCACAAAAAAATCCTCCAAGAATATATAATTCTTCAAAAAAAAGTTTTTAAACTTAATGCTGAAAGGTCAGAAAGTCAAGAATTTTAATTGGTTAATAAAGTTTTTGATTTTTTTATGTTACTAAAACCAGGAGTCTGATCCGAAATGGAATGAATTAACCATCGCAAAAAACACAGGTTTGAAGCTGTCAAAATTTCGTTTTCCTTTCATAATAAGCTTAAATGTAAAATCATATTCGGTTTCTGTTCTAATATATAAAACCTGCGAAATCTGATCTTCTAATTCTTCCGGCTCATTATAAAATCCTGTAAAATTTTTGAATTTGTAAGAATATTTAAACTTTTGCGGATTAAAATAGTATTTGTCAGTTACCTCCAGGTGTATATACGGAGGCGGATCAAAAGCGCCTTCAGCAGCCCAAAATGTAACTCCATCCAATTTCTTTTTATTTTGTTGATCAAGATATACCCATCCAACCGGATAACGGATTTTTACATTCAGCGTTTTTTCAGTGTAAACCTGGTTTAATGTTGATGTATCAGAACCAGCAGCATCTAACAGGAAAGGATTTCCACTATCTTTGTTTTCATCTTCTAACTTTGGCTGCTCATCTGGTAAAGGACTTTCTTCATTTTTTTTACTTTCAAATTCCTTCTCAAGTTTCGAAATGTCAGGTGATGAAATCCCTTTGACAGTGGACAGAACTACGTAGCCGGACTGTTCAAAATTCTCCTTGAATAAATTAGATAATACAAAAGCAATTAAAACAAAGCTGAGATGAATCAGGATTGATAATAACAAACTTATGTACAATTTACTGTTTTCTTCTTTATTCAAAATTATAATTCATTTTTATCACTGTGAAAAATTATAGCTTTGCTCCCCGATTATCAACAGAAAATACTTTCTATTCTTTTAGGCTTGATACAATTTTATTATTTTTTGGCTTCAAAATTCAATTTGAGGTAATTATGAATTTCCTTATTACCGGCGGTGCAGGATTTTTAGGAATTAATCTTATTCGTTACTTGGTAAACAAAGGACATGCTGTTTCATCGCTTGATATAGCTGAATTTGATTATACTGATATGAAGGATAAAATTAAAATTTACAAAGGTGATATCAGAGACGAGAAATTGGTTTCTGAAATTATGCCGGGGACAGATATTTTTATTCATACTGCGGCTGCTTTACCACTTTACCCGGAAAAGGAAATATTTTCAACAGACATTGATGGAACAAGAATTTTACTTAGTGAAGCGTACAAAAATAAAGTCGCAAGATTTGTACATATTTCGTCAACTGCTGTTTACGGTATTCCGGATCATCATCCGCTTTATGAGGATGATAAACTTGATGGCGTTGGCCCATACGGCAAAGCAAAAATTCTTGCGGAAGAAGTATGTCTTGAGTATCGGAAGAAAGGAATGTGCGTTCCCATTATCAGACCGAAATCATTTATTGGACCTGAACGACTTGGAGTGTTTGCATTATTCTATGATTGGGCAAAAGACGGTCATGGTTTCCCAATGATTGGTAAAGGAGATAACCGTTACCAGCTTTTAGATGTAGAAGATCTTTGCGACGCTACTTACTTATGCTGTACTTTGGATGAAAAAATTGTAAATGATACTTTTAACATCGGAGCAAAAGATTTTACAACAATGAAAGAAGATTACCAGGCAGTGCTTGATGAAGCCGGATTCGGTAAGAAAATTGTGGGTCTGCCGGAAAAACCAATTATTTTTACTTTAAAATTTCTTGAAGCGTTAAAGCTTTCACCACTTTATAAATGGGTGTACGAGACTGCCTCAAAGGATTCTTTTGTTTCAATTGAAAAAGCGGAAAAGATACTTGGCTTCAAACCAAAATACTCCAACAAAAATGCCCTGGTAAGAAATTACAAATGGTACCTTGAAAATCTTGACCAATTTAAAAATCAGACCGGGATTTCCCATAGAGTTCCGTGGAAGCAGGGAATTTTAAAACTTGCAAAGATTTTCTTTTAATTTATTCTGCAGTAAATAATTTGATTTATATTTTATCTTCGTTGCGTATATTTGTAACAGAAAAATTAAACAGGAGAAAATAAAAAAATGCCACAGAAAAAAGATTTTCTGAAAGACATTGTTAAACACATAGATATTAAACAACACAATGTTGTTCAACTTGTAGATTCTATGGAAAAGATGGCTTTCTCTGCGCGGGATTTAAATAGAGCCGCACAGATTTACGAAAGAATGCTTTCCGATAAAGATTGCACAGTTATATTAACTTTGGCCGGAAGTCTATTCAGCGCAGGATTAAAAAAAGTTGTATACGATCTTATTTCTAATAATATGGTGGATGCTGTTGTTTCAACCGGTGCCATAATGGTTGACCAGGATTTCTTTGAAGCGCTCGGTTTTAAGCATTACCTCGGTACACCGTTTAGTGATGATAATGTTTTAAGAGAACTTCACATTGACAGAATTTATGATACTTATATTGATGAAGATGAATTAAGAGTATGCGATGAAACAACCGCTAAAATATTTGATTCACTAGAACCTCGTCCTTATTCTTCCCGTGAATTATTATGGGAATTCGGAAAGTATCTTGAAATGAACGGCGGTCCAAAAGTAGATGACAGTGTTGTTTATGCCGCTTATAAAAATAATGTTCCGATTTTTGTCCCGGCATTTTCTGATTGCTCTGCGGGATTTGGAATTATAATGCACCAGGTTGCTCATCCTGATAAACATGTTTCAATTGATTCAGGGAAAGATTTTCTTGAATTAACCCAGATAAAATTGAACAGTAAAGAAACGGGAATCTTTATGGTTGGCGGCGGTGTGCCTAAGAATTTTACTCAGGACATTGTTGTTGCTGCAGATCTTCTTCAGGAAGATGCACCGATGCATAAGTACGCTGTTCAGATTACTGTTGCTGACGTAAGAGACGGAGCTTTATCGAGCTCAACATTAAAAGAAGCAAGTTCATGGGGCAAAGTTGAAACTACTTTTGAACAAATGGTTTACTCTGAAGCTACTATTGCAATGCCTTTAATTACAGGCTATGCATATAATAAAGGTGTTTGGAAAGACAGGAAAGCAAGAGAATGCCAGAAATTATTTCTAAAACAATCTGCACAAGTTTAGTATAAAACCTTTGCAACTTAGCGTCTTTGCGGTAAGACTAACCCCAAAGGCGCTAAGGCCTTTAACAATCACTTCTCCTTAATTGCCCAGATAATATCACTTAGTGTAATTCTTTCCTTAATAAAATTCATATGCTCAAGATTATCCGCTTCAAACTTTTCAAGGTAAACTGAAATTTTTTCTTTCAACCAGCTTATTTCAGCTTTCAGTTTCCAATGTTCGCCAGAATTCCTGTCTGCTACAACAACGAACAACCGGTTACCAAAGTGTTTTCTTCCCTGCTGACTTTGATTTTCATACAGCCACTTTATTAATTCTGTTTTATTCCCGAGAGCATAATTAATGTTATGATGAAAGTTTTTTGGAAATACACTTGTTTTATGATCAAAGACTATGTCATTAATAGAAAAGTCAACTAATTTGTCACGCCTATCGATATTGGCTTTAACTTTTGGATTGCTGCAGAAAATATTTTCCACCGCTTGGGCAGAAAGGAAGTTATACCACCTGTTTAACGCATAATTGGTAAATAATTCTTTATCATCCTGAATAATTTTCTCTTCACGAGAGATTCGCTGAAGGAGTGGATCAAATTCATCATATCGATAAATGAATTCAGTTAACTGGTCATAATGATCATTCTGTTTAATTCCCCACTTGTATTCATATTTTAATCTTTTCTTAAGTTCGCTTTCTATTTTGTCAAGATTCATTTTTAGAATCTCATATTGTTATAATCACTTATAAAGATTATAAATCAGGTACAAGTACCAACCGGCAGCCCACATAAACTGCGGCTTATCAACTTTACCTCTGAACTTTAAATCAGGATTACTGTTCCTGTACTCATACATCGCGGGCTGTCCATTCGGGCTGTTGATTATTCCATCGATTGTCATAGTCTGTTTAATAAATTCAACCGCCTTTTCTCTTTCACCAATTGAAATTAACGCAAGCGCATACCAGGCATTCCCGTGAGGCCATATACCGCCATTTATGTATTTATACTTATCGCCGGCTTCGTTACCTGCAAACTTAAGGTATTCAATCAACTTATGAAAATCCATTGGGTACACAACATAAATTCCTAATTGCGGGTCTAAAAGTTTTTCTGCCGCTGTCTTTACTAATTCTTTTTTCTTATCAGCATCAATTAAATTGAAATGAGCCGCAAGCAATGAACCGATATAATAATGTTCATCAAGACTACCATCCTGGAAATAATTCATAAGGTAACCGTTTTTCCAAAGGGAATCATTTAAAGCTTTCTCCATATGTAACGACAGAGTTTTGTATTCTTCCAATTCCTGAATTTCTTTTTTCAACTTTCCTGAAATTTCGATAAAATCACTTAAAGCTTTTATTGCAAGTATTGTCATATACGAGCGAGGCCCATAATTCCTGCCAATGTCCCACCAGTCGGGGCGATACGCATACATAAGGTTATTCTTTTTATTTGATAGCGTTTGCTGCAAACTCTTTTCAATGTATGGGAATAACTTTTCGGTAAAAGTCTTATCGTTTGTATGTTGAAGGTAACTTGCAGAAACTAATATAAACCAGAAATGATTCCAGTTATCCGGTGTGCACATTTCAGTAACGAAAGCTGTGTCTCTCCAGTAGTAAGCGTGAGGTATAATTTTATCTTTATCCGCATGACCAATAATAAATTCCAGATCTTTCTTTACTCTTTCCTTGTCAAACTGAATCGCTGCTAAGTCAGTTAACAAAACATCGTGAGTAAAATAAAAATTATACTCTGCAGGGCAAGGCATCGGTTGAATGCTACCATCAATATAATGCCGGTTTACCGCAAGAACAGCTTTTGCCCAGGCAACAGATTTATCCAAAATGCTATCGCCAGTTGTTATAAAAGATTTGTTTATTTCTTTCAGAATATATTTTTCATATTCATCAATTTCATACCCGTAATTTTTAAGCAGATAACCGGCAAGTTGTTTGCCTTCATTATTTTTAGTTGAACCGATTATCTGGACGACTTTAATCTTTTCACCTGTTGCTAACTTTTTTTTGTACAGGTAATAAATTGCCGGTCGTTCAGTCTTTTCTTTTTGAATCAACTTTGTTTGATTCTGCCATTCAACTTCTTTCCACCATTTATATGAAATTGTATTTTGATTATCCAAGTAACTTTTGACTGAATAATTTTCCGGCTGCAAACCTGCATTTGTAACAAACAATTGTGCAAACTGAGTTTCTTTATCAGGAAAATTTGTAAACACGGCTGAACCATTTTCATCAAATTCAGTATAGGCTTTATCCTTTAATTTATATGAGTGACAGGTCCTGAGCGAGTTTTCAAATTGAGTTTCTAAAGTATATTCCTTTGTTGAAGTAGAAATGTTTTCAATTTCATAAGTCAAAACAAATGCTGATTTATCATTACAAAATTCATATGAGACACGAATAATTTTTTCTTCATCACTCTTCCTGAATTTAACTGAATAAGGTGTCAGTTCAAACTCATAAGGTTCTAAACCAATCCATTCTTTCTTACCACCAACATCCAGTAAAGCAGCCATTATAAATGTTGAATCACGTTTCCAGTAATCATCACTCATATCAACGCTGTTTGCCACCGGATAATAAAAACTTATCCTCTGCGGCATCGGAAAGCTGTGATGAAACTCCACTCCTGCAAAATGATTTCCAACCTCAATCTGAGCATCACCATTAAATGTTACAGATGGAAATTCCTTTAGCTGTGCAAACGAAACAGAATTAATAACGCACAAGCTTACTATCACCATGCATAATAATTTTTTCATTTTATGTTTCCCATTTAATTACAGTAACGGTTCAACCAATCGATGGAAATAATTTTTTCTTTCTTTGTGTTTACAGGAAGAGAAACTGATTCACCTTTCAGGATTATCATTCCGTTTGTGCCCAGTGTATTTTTATCAAGCTGAATGCTCACAAAAAACGCAGGTTTATCAGTAGTAATTCTGATTTCATTTTTCTTCAAATCTGTTTTTACTTTTGCTTCAGGTAGTTTAAGATGTTTCCATTCGTGAGTTTTATAGAAATTCCTGTGGAGCAGGTTTTTATCCTTATCATATAAAGATGAAATGTAAATTGCTTCGCCTGCAAGAATTGCTTCATCAAGCGGAAGGCTTTCTTCAACGGTAATACTATCAGCATTCAGATTGACTGCTTCATTAAAAATTGTTTTTGTTTTCCCTTCCGGTAATAGAATAATGTCAATTTTAAGCGATCCTTCGAAGCGATTTGTTTCGCTGTTAATTAATTCAATTCCTATTTCATTTTTATTACGGACAAATCTGCATGCCTGCGAAGCGAAGGATTGTTTAACAAAATAGTACGGCAGCTTTGGTTTCATATCAGAATCAATTAATGCCCAGCTTGAAACAGGCCAGCAATCATTAAGCTGCCAGATGATTGACCCGTTTGTTTTGGGAAAATTAAAGCGCCAATGTTCAAGACATTCTTTCATAGCAAAACCATGATTCAATTGAGTGAGATAAATGAAATCCTCAAAATCAGTTTTAACCGGAAGATGAGCAGATAAAAATCTGATAAGCCGTTCCGGTCCCTCAACCTGCTTGTTATGAAATTCAAAAATTCTGCTCTGAATAATTCTTTCATCTTTAGGAAGAACTGATTTAAATGTTGAAGTGTTTGCCGGACTTTGAAAACCGAACTCCGTCACGAATAAACTTTTATCTTCAGCAACACTTGAATAGTCCTTCCACATACTCCAGATTTGCCACTGATGCCTGTTCCCGCTTTGCTCAGAGTTCGGGTCATCATCAAAACCAAACGGTGAAGATGGCCAGTAAGGACGCGATGAATCAAGTTCTGAAAGAATCTGCATAATAACTTCGTGATAAATTTTATAGCCCGGCATTTCCCTGTAAGATTTTTTCTGTTCCTGAAACCATATCCATTCGTTCTCATTATTGCCGCACCATATTACAATTGACGGATGATGCCGGAGCCTGTTAACATTCTGTTTTATTTCTTCTGTTACATTATCAATAAATTCTCTATGCTCTGGATAAGCGGCACAGGCAAACATAAAATCCTGCCAGACCATCAAACCAAGTTCATCGCAAGTCTCATAAAATTTATCGTCTTCATAAATTCCACCACCCCAAACGCGTACTATATTCATATTAGCTTCTTTTGCAAACTGCAAAAGCCTTTTGTACTTGTCTTCTTTTATCCGCGGAAGAAAAGTATCGGCTGGAATCCAGTTAGCTCCTTTTGCAAAAACAGGTTTACCATTTATTACAAACTGAAACTGCGGTTGGTTGTTTTCTTCTAATTTTAATTCAACTGTTCTTATTCCAACTTTTCTGTTCACTTCATCAATTACTTCATCATCATCATTTATTAATTGAAAAACGAAGTTATACAAGTCAGGTTCACCCATTCCGTTTGGCCACCACAACTTCGGGTTTTGAACTTTAATCTGCGCTTCAAATTTATTTTCATTCTTTAATTGAAATTCTTTTTCTATCCTGTCATCTTCTCTTTCAATTATAATTTTAATTTTATGACTGCTTTCTTCACTTAAACCTGCTTTAACCTGAACCTCAGCAAAATCTTTTCGAACCGATTTTGTACTGAATGAAATATTTTCAATCAGTACATCATCACTTTGTAAAAGATAAACATTCTTCCAGATTCCCATTGTAATAAAAGCAGGACCCCAGTCCCAGCCAAATGAATACTGGGCTTTTCTAACATATACTCTTTCACTCCTTAAAGCTACAGGAAGTTTTCCGTACTCTGTTTCCAATCTTTTAGCATGCTTAACGTTGGAAGTGAATTCAACCTGAAGTACATTTTTTTTAGCAATAAGCTTATTTGTTACATCGAAAGAATATTTGCGGAACATATTTTCCGAAGTTGTTAGCTCTTTTCCATTTAAAAGAATTTTAGCTACTGTATCCAATCCTTCAAAAACCAGTTCAATCTTTTTTGATGTATCCAGATTTTGTGGAAGGTTGAAAGTTGTTTTGTAAATCCAGTCTGAATCACCTATCCATTGCAACCTTTCTTCATTATCAGAATAGAAAGGATCGGCTATTAAATTATTCTCTATCAAGTCTGTATGTATTGTACCGGGTACTACTGCATTATGCCATCTCTTAAGAATTTTGACTGTTTTCTTTTCAAGTTCAGTTATGCTTTCATCAGGATGAAGAGTGAACTGCCAGTTATCGTTTATATAAAATATATTTTTCAAATTACCGCCTATTTAAGAATTAAAAACTTTTTAGTTTCACTATAAGTATCTGTTGTCAATTTGTAAAAGTAAATACCGCTTGTATAATTATTATCAATCGACCATTTCAGGTTGTATTTTCCCGCCGGTTTATATTCATTTACCAGGGTGGCAACTTTATTTCCCAAAACATCAAACACGGTTAAAGTCACGTGGCTACTTTTTGTTATTTGCCATTTAAAATTTGTAGTTGGATTGAACGGATTAGGATAATTCTGATATAAATAATTCTCTTTTGGAATTGTTAAATCGTTCTTCTCTTCTACAGGTGAAACCGAATTGTAGAGTTCAAGTATCTGCGGGTAAGACAACCCATAATCATAAAGCCTTATCTCATCCAGCAATCCCTTGAAATTATAATTTTTATTGTTCGGCAAAACCTGTCCGATTGTAAGGTCATATGTCGTTTGATTTATTGAACCGGATAAAGATGTAAAAGCATCAAGTTCTCCGTTAAGATATAATTCGTAATCGGCGCCGTTGTATAAACAAGTAACGTAATAAAATTTATTTAGGAGGAGTTCTGTTTCCGAATCAAGATCTTTTACACCCGAATTAGTTTTAACAGTCCATCTTAATTTTTTATTTGTAATAGAAATCTTCCATCTGTTCTCCCAGTTACCGTGAGAGATGGGGTAAGCTTCGCGATCATAAAACTGAGCAATCTTCATCCAGAAGCAAACAGAAATTCCATTTTGAAAATTTAAAGAAGTATTATTGGTTACACTTATATACTGATCCGTACCGTTAAAACTATAAGCCCGGTTTAAGTTTCCGAAATAATCAGTTGAAGACGTGGCGCCATGATTCGTTCCGTTATTATTGTTCCCGCTCTCATCAGCAGTATTCCCGTTAAAAGGTAAATACATGATAAGATTTCCAGTTTGGGCAACAGAAAAATCTCTTACTTCTACCGCAATACTATCTTCATCTTCACCGCCAAAGCCGTCTGTAACTTTACACCTGATATAAAAATTGCCTGAGAAATCAGGCGCTGTCCACGTAGCAACAGAATCATTGTAAGTAAGTGTGCCTGAATCTGCCATCCAGTAGTAATTTAATTTATCACCATCAGCATCAGAAGCATAACAAATTAATTGTGTTTCTCCATTTAGATCTAATTTTCTTGGTGAAGCTTTAATTTTATTTATGGATGGTGAATTATTAATTCTTTCAGTTACATTAATACAAACCGTATCAGCAGAAATATTATACTGTTCGTCAAAGACGTAACAATAGATTATGTAATTACCCTTTGATTGCGGGGCTGTCCATGTAACGACATTTCCGGTACCTGTTAAGACGCCTCCGGTTACTGTTGGCCAGGCATAACTTAAAGAATCTCCGTCAATATCTTCAGCATTAAAATAAATCTTTATTGATTCACCTAATGTAACAGTATCTTTTTCAGGTGAAACGCTTTTTATTCTTGGCGGGTGGTTAGCAATTGTCTTCCCGGAATTATAGTCAACAACAATCCCATCAATTAAAGTTTTGTTATTGTTATAAGTAACAATTCCTGCTGCCGGTGTAATTACAACAAGTACAGCTTCATTTGCAGGAATAGGAATTTGTACTTTGCCTGTTTGATTCGTAAGTATAAACCTGTTGCTTACTGCATCATAAATATTCTTTTGCGTGTCGCCTACTTCTATCTCAACAAGCTTTTCCGTTTCATGCGGATTGAAATAAAGAAATGCCTGATAAGAGTCATTGCTGAAGAAATCAGTTTTATTTACATCAAGACGAAGAATTTTTTCTACATTAGTCGTATCAATTATCCCGCCCAATATTCCAACATGAGAAGAAGTATACAGTGAAAGGTTTGTTGCAGCCCAGCCTCCGTCAATTGCATCGCCTGTAGCGTACGGACTTGCAGCATATTGTGTTTGTCTTAATGCTTCATGCGCAATATAAGAATCAGGATCATACAACTTGGCCCACTCCTCGCTATCCTGTTTATAATCCGGAAGATATTTTTGATAGAATAATCTTGATGCATTAGCAGCATTCAGAACCCATTTTCCAATTGCGCGTGCGAACCTGTCATCATATTTTACCAATGGAGCAAGAGCGCCAACCTGCTCAAATGTATTCATCAGAAAAGCATAATCATTTGAACCGTTTACTTCACCAATCAAACCGTCAACATCATTTCCGCCCCACGTGCCGGTAATTGTCCCCCAGTTCCTGTTCTGGTAATTACTGAAACACCAGTTAATAATTTTTTCAATATTATAATTCGTACCAAGTTCGGCGTTCATCCTTGCTGCAATGTACGCGCCATACGGCAATTGAATTTCATAAGACGGATTATAGCTTAGTGAATTCAAAAATTCCAGGCTGTGCTCTGCGCCGATTCTGAACTTATCATTTCCGGTTTCCAAAAATGCGTTGTACAATATCCATGCTATTGCTCCGGCTGCTTCAGGTTCACGGACATCACTGTCCAACGGTTCCATCTCAACTAAATTCCACGCACGGTAATTCATTTCAGGATTATACCAGGGGGTTTCTTTTGCTCCCATCTTATTAACTGCGGCAAGCCATCGCTCAGCTACAGAAGTAAACTGAAATTTGAAATCGCCGGTATTGGGATATAAATCATAAAGCTGGTAGAAAAAAACATTCGGCATAGTTTCATACCACCAGTCATCTCCGCTGCTTGAAGAAGGTGAATTCAGATAGACCAATTCACCATTCTTCTTATTAAAATATTCCTCGCTCATCAAAACCCAGTTGTACCCAAACTGATTGCTTTTATCAACTCCGCATAACGATGCGCCAACAAGAGCCGGTAAAAGATTTATTGCTTCACTTCCATTCGGAGAATTTGTACCGACATAAGAATGAAGCCTGAAACTATTATGGTTTGTATAGTTAACAGTATTTTCATTTAAATTGATAAGAGGAAGATATTGCCCGGTTCTGTTCAGATCAAAGATCAATGAATCATAACCAAGCGCAACATTTTTCCAGTTCCTCATTAGGTAAGGAGAAGGAATGTTTGGCATACTTTCAATTTTTGAAATGTTAATCTGTTGACCAAAAGTAACTGTAACAAGCAGGCAAATATTTATGAAAAGTTTTCTCATGAATAATCTCAAAACACTTTCTAAGCTTTTAATCATTTACAATTTATGGTATCTGTAAATAATTTACTTGCAGCAGGGATTTTTTCAATTGCAATTAACGCCAACAAAGCTTCTATTGTTGATTCAGCTCCCGAATTCTTATTTACTTCAGTTTCACTAATTATTCCGTCAAAGCATCTTCCCGAATCCGTATCATACATATGTTTATTCAAAACATTTTTACCGAAGAACCAAAGCCCGGCATCAACTGCAGTTCTTAGGAATAAAGTATCCTTAAATAACTGGTAAGCTTTTAAAGACGATAAAACTACAGGTGAGATTTCATAAGCTATCTGGGAAAACTTTTCCCGCCTAACAAGTGAATTTTTTTTGCTTTCATCTTTGTTTAACTCAAAGTTTGATATATAGTTTTCTCTTATGAGATATGGATAAAAATATTTTATTTCATTTAAGGCTGCCGTTGAATATTTATCGTCTCTCAATATTTCAGATGCAAGTAACAACGCTTCCGATTGACTGTTTCCCCATCCATGCCAGGTATTCTGCCAGCTTAAAAAACAACCGTAAGGAAAATTATCTTTATCACCAGCCTGCATCATCATTATTCCATCAGATAATTTTTTTATTATAGGAAGAATGCTGTTATCATTTCTTTTCTTATAATAAATGCAAAGCGCTTTTATAATTAAAGCAGATTGATCTGCCGCAGTTTCAAACGGAAGCCAGGATGGAAGTTCGAATCCATTATAGTTAACAACTCTTGTCTTCGTAGAAAACCACTTCTTTGCACTATCAAGAGTTTTATCAATCGCTTTATCAATTTTCTTGTTGAGGTTTTTATCTTCCTTGAAAATATTTTTTGCTTCTGCCAAGCACCAAAGAGCACGCCAACTCCACCAATTCGGTTCAGCCACACTTGTTTTGAATGTTTTATTAATTGAATAATCAGGGAAAATAAAATTATAGAAGAATCCGTTTTCAGCCTGCATATAAATTACAAAGCGGATTAACGATTTTGCTTTTTTATAGCTCGCTTTACTATGGTACAATTTATAATGCTCAATATAGAATATTGCGGCACGGGCAACATCATCAACGCAGGTAATTCCCTCGTCTTCATCACCAATCCATTTATAGTCCGGATATTCAGAATAGATATGAATGATGCCAAGCTTATTACCGTTCACATTAATTTGTTCATAAAGATGATCAAGATGTGAAGTATTTATCAGGCCCTCTGCAAAAGAATTGGCGAAGGGAAGAAAGATAAAGATGCTTACAATTCCTAAAAATCTTTTATGCACGTTATATTTTTGATGAATGCTCATGTTTACATCACCTATTTGCAAAGGCTTAACAAATAATCAACTGTAGTTTCAGCGAGACAAATATTTGTATCGGCGCCTGAGTAATAAATTTTAGCGCTGCCGTCGTCTTCAATTATCCAGCCGTTTGTAAATACAACATTCTGAACATCACCAATCCGTTCATAATCAAGGTCCGGCTGCAGTATTGGTTCTTTGGTTTTGCCTAAAACTTTCCAGGGTTCATTTAGATCTAAAAGCATAGCACCAATTTTATAGAGATTGCTTATTCCAAATCCTCTTACACCATGATAAAGGAACAACCAACCTTCTTTAGTTTTAACCGGTGGAGTTGAGCCCCCGACTTTATCAGCTTCCCAGCATCCTTTTTCCGATTCATATAAAAATTTATATCCGCCCCAATGAATTAAATCCGGGCTTTTATTAATCCATATAGCCTGATGCCCTTCTAAAGTCGGGCGATCCATTTTCCAGTAATAGCCGTTAATTTTTTCGGGAAACAAAGCAGCATCTTTGTTTGATGGTTCAGATACAGGTCCAATAATTTTGTAGCTGTTAAAATCTTCCGTTTCAGCAAGCATTACAAGAGGATCATTCTTTGAATAACCTGTATACGTAACGTAAAATTTATCTCCAATTTTTTGAATGCGCGGATCTTCTACACCCCAAACCACATAATCATAAAACTCCTTATGGTCTTCGGGAGTAAGCGCAGGTTTGTCATCAACCTTAAAATTAATTCCATCTTTACTTCTCGCAATAATTAAAGATGATCTTCCGTTAGGCATTTCAATCCTGCAAAGCAGCATGTATTGATTTCCAACTTTAACTGCGCCCGGATTAAAAATACTATTTACCCTGAAAGGTACATCAGCTTTAGTTAGGATTGGATTAGCATTGTATTTTTTAATTTCCATTTGATACTCTCTTTATTCAAGTCTTTTATTCAATTTAGATTTTAGTCATGTTATTTAGCAGCTTACTGATCGAAACGGATGCAAACCTTGTTGCCGAGTCAGACATTGCATACGGAATAATTAATTTTTCATTATGAATTATTGATCCGCAGGAATAAACCACATTCGGCACATAACCTTCACGTTCATCTTCGTCAGGTTCAATTAAAGGAAAAGGCAGGTAACCAATTATTTTATCAGGATTATCTTTATCGAGCAGTAAGGCAGATATTACATATTTTCTTAAAGGACCAACTCCATGAGTAATCAGCAGCCAACCTTCATCAATTTCCAGCGGTGAGCCGCAATTACCAAGCTGAATAAAGTCCCAGTCAAATTTAGGAGTTGACAATATTTTCTTCTCGTTCCATTCAAAAAGATTATCCGATTCCATAATGTAAATGTTCTCGCCATCCTGACGGGAAATCATTTTGTACTTGCCGTTTATCTTTCGTGGAAATAACGCCATACCTTTATCTTTGGCTTCGCTACCATTCAGTTTAAAAATTTTAAATTCATTAAAGTTATAGGTTTCAATAAGATTTACCGAAATGGATTTGCCATCATATGCCGTATAAGTACTATAATAAATTTCTTTATTTTCATCAACGAATTTTACAAACCTTGCATCCTCCATTCCGTTAGATTCCATCGGGTGCAAAGGGAATAAAACTTTTTCGCTTAACGGAGTTACTTTTTCAAACTGAACCTTATATAAATATTCTCCACCTGATTTTGGCGGATTATAATTTCCTGAACCAACAAACCTGTCGAACTTATCAAGCTTAACTTCACCATTGGAATTTATTATTCCGGATCTGAATTCAATTGATGAGATGTGCCCTTCTCCAGTTGCCCTTAAACTTATAATCACTCTTATTTGGCTATCGTTTAATCCTGTTTGGTCAGGATGAGCGACTATAGATGGGTTAAATAGTGATGCAGCTTCAATTGAGTATTCATGAGAAAAATAAGAACCGATCAGCTTTTTTCTTACCTCTGAAATTGAATCATTTTGAATGAAGGGTTCAACTTTTTTATAATTGTCCAGAATCAGTATTTCAAAATTTCTATGTCGTTCACTAAAGTTATTTTGAATTCCATTCCATTTCCGTAAAACATCTTCTTCACTTAGCTTTAATATTCTTTCAAGAACATTAAGAATTCTTTTTTCGCTTCCAACATTAAAGTTGCGAAGTAAAACTCTTTTATCATCTGCTTTCAAAAATATATTTTGTCTTTCAACCATCTAATTTCCTTTTACTCTTTTAATCCTGAAGATGCCATGCTCTGAATGAAATATTTCTGGAAGAATGCATAAGCAATTACTATCGGTAATGCAAGCATAGTGGCGGCAGCAAGTTTAACACCAAGCTGGGATTCTGCTCTTCCACCAACCGCAAAAAGAGTTACAAGCTGAGGCATCGTCATTAACTCTTCTTTTCTTATAACTATTATCGGCCACAAGACTTCATTCCACGAAGACATAAATGTTAATATTGCAACTGTAATTATTGCAGGAATAGAATTAGGCCAGAGCACTCCGAATAGAATTCTGAATTCATTGCAACCGTCTATCCTCGCTGCATCAATTAAATCCTTTGGAATAGATTTGAAGTACTGATGAAACATCAGAATGGATAAACCGTTTATTACATAAGGAACGATTAGCGCTAAGTAAGTATCCACCCAGGCGAACTTAACCATTAAAACATACTGCGGAATTAAGGTAATCTGGAACGGCAATGTCATCGTAAAAATGATAACATAAAAAAATATGTTCTTTCCTCTAAACTCAAGATGCGTAAGCGCATATCCAACCATCGAACCAAAGACTAATACTGCGGCTGTAATTGATAATGAAACAATGAGGCTGTTTATTAATGAACGTCCCATTGGAATTTTATCAACAACCTGCGAGTAACTGTTAAGTGAAACTGAGTCTGGGATGAATGTAAAATTTCCTATCTGATTTTCAGGTATCAATGATGCCATCAACATCCAGAAAAAAGGATAAATGAAAAGTAATGCGCCCAATACTAAACTCACGTAAATAAAAATTCTACTCGTTCTTTTCTTTTTATTCATCACCTGGTTTCCTTTTCAATATATCTTCGTTGAATAAAGATGACAATCAATATCACTCCCGCAAAGAAGAAACCGAGGGTAGCAGCGTAACCCATATGGTAATAGAAGAATCCCTGTTTATAAATATAAAGTACCGCAGATAAAGTGCTGCTCAGCGGTCCGCCGCTTGTCATTACATATGGTTCAATAAATAAAGAGAATCCACCGATAGTTGAAAGAATTATTACTAACATTACTGTTGGATTTATCATCGGCAAAGTAACATACCAGAATCTTTGCAATGCAGATGCCCCTTCAAGTTCTGCTGCTTCGTACAAATGAGTTGGTACAGTCTGAAGCCCGACAAGAAATAAAACTATGTACAAACCTACGTTTTTCCACGTTGCCATAATTGCGATGGAAGGCATTGCATAATTAGGATCGACAAGCCAGCCGACTTTACCTAAACCAACTGCTGACAGCACACGGTTGAATAATCCTGTTTCATAACCATAAAGCTGCTGCCACAAAATTGTAACCACAACACCGCTTACAATTACAGGCAGGAAATATGCTGCCCGGAAAAAACCAATAAATTTTACTTTCTGATTCAGCATTACAGCAAAGAACAGAGCAACCGCAATCTGCAGAGGAATATGAATCAACAAAAATGTAATTGTATTAAGCAGCGAGCGAAAGAACTGATTATCATTAAACAAACGGTAAAAATTCTGCAAACCAATAAATTCCATTGGAGAAATTATATTCCACTGATGGAACATAAGCACGAAAGAAAAGAGGACAGGAAATGCAACAAACGTGAGAAAGTGAATCACGTATGGGGCAATCATCAAATACGGTATTATCTTTTTTTCTTTCATCAGCTTAATTATCTCAGTAATAAAAGATTAGCAGCCTTAGCAGCATCGTTAACAGCCTGCTCCGGAGTTTTTTTCCCATACACAACACAGGCTTCATATTCTGTAGAGATGGCATCAAAGACCTCTTTAAGTACTGGACAAATATCCGGACCTTTAACATACTTTGCCTGTTTTGCAAAATTCATCATCATAGGATTCTTGTTAAAGTATTCAAGGTACTCAGGATTTGTAATTAAATCTTTCCTCCGGGGAATCTGATTAGTTGTTTTAAGAAACAGCAAATCATTTTCTGTGCTTACCATGAATTTCAGAAACTCCCAAACCAGTTTTTTGTTTTTACAGGTGTTAAATATTACAATATTCTTTGTATCACCATAAGTATATTTATTTCCTTTAAAATCATCAGGCACCGGTAGATATGAAAAATCATATTCAAAACCTTCCGGCTTAAATCTTTCTGCATGAACAATTTCCCACGGACCGGTAAATCTTGTTGCTATTGCATTGGATAAAAACGGATCCTGTCTTGCAGAAATTCTTTCACGGGGCATATAGCCATTATCAAACAGTTGCTTTAGGAAAGCAAAAGTCTGTACCGCATACTTGTTATTAAAAACTACTTTATTATTTTTTATAAGCGGTGCGCCGCCGGATGCAGCAAGATAATGCGGATAAAAATCGAAGAGTCTTTGCCACCACGTTTCAATCACCTCTGCATATCCAATCCATTTTGTTTCACCTTGTCCGTATTTTAATTTTTTTGCCGCATCAATAAATTTGGAATAAGTTTCAGGCGGATTTTTATAACCAACACTCTCAAAAACTTTTTTGTTATAAATAAGCATTATTGGATTTATCTTCCATGGTATCTGGTAGATGTGTCCATCTGATGAGGTAATTTCCTGTACTACATCGCTGTCGCATCTTGAATAAATAAAATCCATAAATCCCGGAAGCGAATCAAGTGCAACTAACCTGTTAGCCCTTGCATACAATTCAACATCACCCTGCCACATATTGGAATAAATATCAGGAGTCGTTTCTCCAACAACTGCAGCAAGGATTACTTCTTCGCTTGATTGTCCTTCCGGCACCGGTTGAAAAGTAACTTTCCTGCCCAGGTGTTCTTTATTCCATTTCTCAACAACCATTTTTGCAAAAGTAATCTCATCGGAATTATTTGATGACCAGTAGAGAAGTTCATTCGCATCGCTTTTTCTGCCGTTACCACAAGATAATTGCGATATCATGAAAACAGCAATGAGAAAAATATTTATCGCTCTTTTAGTCATCTGCTAATTCCAGAACTGCCATTCATAATCAATTGACGGATATACAGGTCTTACAATTGTCCCGCTTTTTTTCAGCGAATAGATTTCTATTGTCCGAGGATTATTTTCATCCAGGACGATTAAACTATTCAAAGCTTCATCATTTATTTTAATATGATACTTTTCTTTTAATGAAAGAATTTTGTTTACCACTTTCTTTGTATATGCATAGACATAATAATCATTCCATACATCTTTCTTTATATCATCAAACTGTTTGGCTCTACCATTTTCATCAACATATTTTTTTAAGTTTTCATTATAGTATTTTTTTACCTGCTCATCGGATAACTTAACTGATCCTGCTATTTCAAGCTTCATCTTTGAATAAACCAACTTGTCTTTCCACCATAATTTTTGTTTTTCTATTTCCGGTTTTTTATTATAGCCTTTTTCTTTGGCTATATTGCCAAGCAACTTATCTCTTACCATTCTCCACACGACGCTTTGAAGTGAGTTATAAAATGCCTGTGGGGATATTAAATTGAACCTGATATAAGGTTCACGGTTTGTATACCATCCGATAAAATCCTTTATTGTAAACCCAACTGAATTTGTTCGTACAAGGAGATCCTGGTAACTGTTTTCAATCTTACTTAGGTTAAAATTTTTATCCTGGATATTTATTACTAGATTCCACTCATCAAATTTTGCAGGCGGGAGAATTTTTTTCCCTACATAAACCGCTAACTTATTAAAAGTTGTTCTTACAATAGTAGATTGATTATCAAGTATAAGCTTGTTAACAAACGCATCAGAAAGCGAATCCGCTTTTTGCTTTCTCAAATATTCTTCCAGCGAATATCTTAATTCATTGTTTTGTGTTTCAGTTGAAATAAGATTTTTCCAAAGGTTATCAACCCGTACAATATACCATCCATCTACGGTTTTAATCGGGAGAGAAGGACTTCCGATTTTTACTGAATCAATTATTACTGCAAGTGTTGGGTTAGTCTTCTCCAATTTGAATCTTGTACTTTTCATATGCCGGCTATCATAAGTAACTGAATCATTGAACTGCCCGTAGAACAGCGAATCGAATGGGATTCTTTTCTTTAATGAGTAGTACTGCTCTTCTATTTCAGACTTTGTTGGTTTGTAAATCCAGCTTATTTCAAGTTCAATTAATTCTTTTTCAACTGCTTTGGAAACCGTTTCCGAATCAATTATTACCTTATCCCATATTGTTTCTCTGTACATCTGCTCGCTCGCAAGGTCATCAACAATATCGTTCAGATAAAGCTGCACATCAGGGGACTTATCAAGATTTTTCTTATATCCTTCAAGCGCAAGCATTTTTTCATATATCATAAACTCGAGAAAACGTTTTTTAGAATTATTTTCTCTTTTAACGAACGCCGGGCCGAATTCATAGCTGTTAAGAAATTCATCCGCATAAATTTTTTTATTGCCAAGTTCTGCAACAGCTAAACCGGAAAGATTAATAAGCGGAATTTTATTTGAAGTTACTTCAGATGAATCCTGCTGAACAGCAAAATAAATCTGTGGTAAAAGGAATAAAACAATTATCGTCTTTATACCTTTGCGGTGAAAGTTAAATAACCGCAAAGGCGCTAAGGTACGAAGGCAAAACAAATGTATATAGCCAGGAAACTTCATTTATATCAATTAAAATTTTAAATCAACGGTAAAGATGTGAATATTTTCAAGTCTTCCAAAATCCCTGTAAGCATAATCAAATTGAATGGCAGTTGTACCAAACAATTCTTTTGATGCAACTCCAAATCCGAACGTCAATCCGCCTTCTGATTTATCCAGGAACAGCGATTGATAGCCACCGCGTATAAAGAAATATTCACAGTACGACAACTCGGTACCAACATTCACACTTTCATAATTATTGTTCGGATGGATTGCATCAACTGCAACTCCCCATCTGAATAAATCTGAGTTAATAACATTTGTTGAAGCGCCGATCTGAAAACACAAAGGTAAATCCCATGAATCCAATTCTATCTCATAAGGTATCTGCTCGTTAGAACCCATCTTTGTATCATCAACCCTGTAGAATGCTCTTGTATCTCTTCCGGCTAACTTCATTGATGTACCGAAATTTGAAATTGCAGCACCGATTACCATACCGTTCAGCAAATCTGTTTTAAAAGTAGTGCCTGCGTCAATTGCAAATCCGCTTGCAGTTTCATGCCATATTTTTTCCTGGATATATTTAGCATTAAAGCCAATAGTAAACCTGTCAGTAAGTTGAACGGCATAGGCAACTCCAAGCGCAATATTACTTGCAGTAAAATATTCTCCTGTTCCTTCAGGCATCTCAATAGTTCTTACCTTCATATCAGGCATTGAAAGCTGGGTAAAACTCAATCCGATATTACCCAAATTTCCAAGAGGTACAACCAATCCGGCAAAATCAAAACTTGTTTCTGCAATCCAGTTTGTATGTGTAACAGTCAGTTCTGTTTGAGTGAAAGAAGCAATACCGGCAGCATTCCAGTATAATGTAGTAGCATCGCTTGCTTTACTAACAAACGCACCGCCCATTCCAACAGCCGTTGCACCAGCCGGAATTTCAAGAAATGATGCGGCAGTGGTACCAGTTTTGGAAACATTTTTTTGCGCTTCAGTATGAATCTGAACCAGCAAAATAATGGAGAATAATAGTATAAACTTTTTCATAGAATCCTCTTGGATCTTATCTGATATATTTTTCTACGAATTATTTTATTATAGCAAAACGATCAATCTTCTTCCCGATTCCCGGGGCATCAACATGATAAACATAAACTCCATAGGCTATATCCATTCCATCTCTTGATGTAAGATTCCACGGTTCCTGTCCATCATCTAAGGTTGAATTATGTTCCAGTTCCTGTACAAGCTTTCCGCTTAAGGTATAAATCCTGATTGTACATTTAGCAGGAAGATGGATGAACTGAATTCTTCTTTCACCTCTGCCGACAGTTGATGTTGCAGGTTCCCACGAAGCTGCACCGACATACGGATTAGGTACGACTGCAATTGCATCAAGATCTTTTACTGCCTTTGAATTATCAAATGATGGCGCCTTTGCCATAAATTCAACATAGTCTCCGGTGCGGAAAGGTTTTTTTGTTGATATTCTGAAAACGTCTCCGGGCTGTGGTGCTCTCTGGTTCTCAGGTGAAATGGTTGTATCAGGTTCCAAACTAACAGACCAGCCTACCTGCATATCTAATATTTTCTGGGCCGGTTTACCGGCAGAATCACCGAAGACAATAAATACTGCATCATAAGCATTGAATGATGAATCTGCCACGGTATGGTTAGCAGAATATCCATCCCTGAATATAAATTGAAAATGATCTATGTTTTCTGTAAGGTTCTTTATAACAATATTAGAAGGTTGCGGTTTGGTAAAGGCACTTGACGGAAATGATAAATCGCCGGTACCTTTTTCCGTAAACACAATCTCAAAATCTGCAGGGTAATCAATTTTTTTACCCTGGTACGCAGAAGCATAACGTGAATCGAATCCGACACGAACCACATAATTACTGTTTCCTTTTGTCCAACCTGTTTTACTTTGATCGATAACTGTAGAGGAGTCATTCTTTATAGTAGTAGAAAAGCCATCGATAACCAAAGTCTGTTCTTCAGTCGCAATGATCTTTGTAAAATTGATCAACGTATCACCTTCGGTTCGATCTAACAACATATAAGAAGGATGAGGATCATTGTTATACTTAGATTTGTTATAAAACTCCACTCTGTATTTATGATTATCTTTCATTGAATCAGGATCAACAATTTCAAACAAAACATTTCCGGTTGCGGGACCAACTTTAGTTTGATTGGCTAATTTCGGATCAACATATCCCGCAGCTGGAGCACGGGGTGTAACTACTGCGGTATTAATATCTGTTTTATAATTGCCGTTAAGATCAACCTTTATAATACTCGTTGTTTCCGATGGCGGAATGCCCAGAAATTGTCCGACAATAGAAGTATCTGTAAAACCTTTATCATAAGAACAAACTGAGTAAAAATATGTTTGTCCGTTCTGTACTGTAGTATCAATAAAAGAATGCTGCAGACCGGAATCATCTCCCATGTAAAACAAGGCTCCGTTTACATCAACAGGATGAGTACCGGTTACATTATCAATTAAATCAAATTGTGCAAGTGGTTTTCTGAAAGTCGCATTTCCATAAGCATCTGTTATAAGTTTGTTTTCAAGAAAATTTGATTCAGTACTCCTGTAAATTCTATAACCTTCAAAATTATATTTCTGGTAGAATGCGTCAAATGTTTTTTCAGCCCGATCATCCCAGTATAAAGTCACTTTTCCATCACCGGCTATAGCTTTAATGATTGGCTTTTCAGGCGGTTTTGCAAAACGGTAATTCGCATTGTAAATCTGCTGTACGGTTTTCTTTCTTCTGAATAGATCATCTTTACCTATAGCAAATATAAGTGACATTGAGAATCTTTCAGTTTCGCCAGTCTCTTGAGTTAAACCTGTCATCTGGCTGTATTTATTTCTTCCGAACAGGTGAATAAAATATGATGAAAAGAAATTTGCAAGGTTAACCCCAACAAGTGTCTGACCATGCGGTGCAGGCAATGCCGATAAGCCCTGCCAGTTTTCTTCATCGTTATCAAGGTCATAAGGAGTATGGGTTGGAAAAATTAAAAACCCGGTTAATCCCAACTGATCAGATTCGTCTTTATCAAGTAAACCGAAATTCGGTTCACCCTGGTCAGGTTTCCCGTTTCCCTCGCTACCATCAGGGTCTTTTTCTACATAACCTTCATCGTATGGACCGATACCATCTGTACCAACATCATCATTTAGCGGTTCACCATTGTTATGAACACCATCCTTATTCACATCGGAAAATATTCTCCAGTTTGCATTTTCATCTGCATCCCAATGCGGTTTCCATGAGTAACCATAGAATTTTTTAAATCTAAGCGAGTCCTGCGAAGGATCGACCATGAATTTATCTAAGCTTATATTATCTACATATACATTTGCAGTGTTGTCCCGTCGTTCATCATACAAACCATCTGCATCATTATCTTTATAATCATCTGCAATTCCGGGAGATTCGAGGAATGCATAACCGGATATACCTACGGGGCTCCAGTTGCCGGGGCTTCCGAATGGAACAGTTGACCAGGCATAAGAAATGTCAAGTACTTCGTCATAGTCTCCTGCGTTATTTGATGAATTATCATGCCCACCAATTCCCCAATCGATATACTGTGCAAAAAGAGCTTTGGAATAATCGTACGTTCCCATATTAGTAATTTCATAATACCAAAAAATTACATCCTCAGCTAAAACCTGCGACCATTGAAAACCTCTGCCACGGACCTGCATACCAAGGCCGCCTCTTGATGAATCATCCGCATCCGGTCTGAAGTTATTTTTTAATATATATTCCCTGTCTTCATTGTCATCAAAAACGAAGTAAGATTCAACATCGGCATTCTGAACTCCTTTACCAAAGAATCCATTCCAGTATCCATCCCAATCACTTAATCTGTCCGGCCACGTTAAAGGCCAGGTAGTTGCATCGTTACTCTGTGCGGGTGAAGACTGATATGCATTACAATAACCGGGCAACGGCCACCAGCCGTAAGTAACTCCGGTAGAAACATCATGTCTTGTATATTCGTAGTAATTTGTTTCCAGAGGATGAATTGTTTTTCCATCAGGTGCTTTTGCCTCTGCCTGTACAATAATTGCAACACCATCAACATAAGTGTGTGTTGTACCCTTTGGCCAAACACCGCTTCTTGATGGTTCATTCTCCCAGTCTGCAATTTCACCAAAATTATAGTAAACTGTTGCAACAAGATTTCCATCCATATAACCTTTCTTGGTATGAAAATGATTTCCCTTATTCTTATCCACAACTTTTTGTGAAAAGGAAATTGTTGTTAGCAGAAAGATTAAAATTGTTGTTATCAAAATAGAATGATTTTTACTAACCATTCTAAACCTCCACTGAACTCTGTTATTAAACTTTATATTTTTCATTTTCAATCTTATTTGCTTAATCACTTATTAGAGTAAGATTATGAGTAAGAGAAATTAAAAACCAACCGATGCACCAATTACAACCTGCCTTGGTGCCGAATAATAATCAGGGCGCGTATAATATTCCTGGATCGTGTTTATACCTCTTGGTTGTTCCTGTGCTCTTGTTACTTCCAATGTATAACCAGCGCGGCCGGTATCACTAAAAACATTCAACTCATTTTCAGTATCAAATAAATTATAAACTTTTATAAAGACTGAAAAATTATTTCCGAAAAGCTGCAAATACTTTGTAACATACAGATCAACGTTAAACACGGCTGGTCTGCTATCACTGTTTTCAAGACCAGTGCGTTGGTTCTGAAGTGCTGGTGTATATGGTAATCCTGAACCAAGCCTTCCTATAAGGCTTCCGATAATATTATCCGGTTCGCCTGCTGTTAATGTAAAGTTAAGCGAGTGTCTTCTATCCCAATCCAATGATACTAATTGTTTGTTTGCATCAATCGGTGGATTAGCCTGTGCTTTATTAAAAGCATCATTCGGATCCGAAGCATTTCCTTTTGCAATCTGGTATGTATAATCAATTGAAGCACTGAAACCGTTGCTGAATCTTTTATCTGCTGCAATTGTAAATCCTGTTACTGCTCCGTAATCCCGGTTAATAAACTTTGCAAATTTCTTGTAATCATTTTTAATGTGAATCTCAGTGCCGAGTAAATTTCTGATATCCTTATAATATGCCGTTAAATTGATTCCGATTTCATCTGTTAATGCCTGCTGCAAACCAATTTCATAAATAGTTGTTCTTTGCGGTTCAAGGTCGGCATTGCCGATATTATTTCCGACAAACTCAGGGAAGGAACCGGTTAAAGGTATCCTGAAATTCGGGTTACGGTACAGGTATTCAAACGGCGGCACCTGGAAAAAATGCCCGTATGAAATGTGGATTGCACCTTTGTCAGACATTGGATAAGAAATTCCAAGTCGTGGACTAAACTGGTATTTTGGGCTGGCTTTTTTGAATAATCCATCAGGAAAAGGTTTAGTTAACGTATCAAGTTTAGCAATATTATTCGGATCAATCAGAACATCACCATCCGGCTCAAAGTAATCAAACCTTACACCTATATTTACAATTAGATAATCTAATTCAATTTTATCCTGCAAATAAGCAGCAAACTGGTAAGGATTATTAACATATGTGTTATAATCAAAACTGTTTTCGCCCGGAAGCGCAGGTTTGAAATTACTTGTCGCATCAACATGAATCTGAAAATCCTTGTAATCAAGTTTGTGTAGATTAAATTCAACACCGGATTTAATTTCGTTGTACTTATCAATCTGGGAAGTTATATTTGCCTTTGCAGTTATAGTTGTTGTTATGTGTGTCTGGTGCCAGTTCTCAGTTCCACCGGTTAGAAATGCTGCCCCGCTTACATCTCTCCGCCGCTCAGGGTTTGCATACCTGTCATCTAATGGATTTTCATACACATATTGTTTTGATTCTGTTTTAAAGTAGGATGCTAACAAATCAATAAAAGTTGAATTCCCGAAAATATGATTATAAGAAGCGCTGCCCAAAGTGCTGTTCTGAAATCTCTGGTAATCACCGTCGGGATTATATTTGTAAGCATGGTTATAATCCTTATAATCTCTGTTCTGGAAAAGTCCCTGAAGAATTAATCCTTTCGCATTACCAAGTTTAAATGAAAGTTTTCCCTGGATAGTATACCTTTCGGAAAAATTCATCGGCACATATTTACCATCTCCGGTAGAACCTATATACCAGTTAGCTTTATTATTGTCTGAAAAGTTAGATGAATCTTTTGGGTTGAATATTCTTTTGCCGTAAAGGAATCCGTCATCATACAAATATTTTCCGGAAAGCAGGAAGCTTACAAACTTATCTGTACCAGGTATCGGACCATTCAAGCTTCCCTGGAAATTCCGAACAGCTTTTGGTGAAATATTATCTATATTCATATACAAATCAGTCCGGTCGGTCACATAATCACCTAAATAAAAAGAAAAGTCACCGGCTAATTTATCACCGGCTATTTTTGTTATCTGGTTAACTACACCTGAAAGTGCTTCACCGTACTCGGCATTAAATGTTCCGGTTATAACCTGCACTTCCTGTACACTGTTTACTTCCGCAAATACCGAAGCGTCGCCTGAGAAAGCATCATTAACAGAAACACCGTCAAGCAAATATTTCACTTCGTTGCTTCTCCCTCCACGAACGTGACCATCAACCACACCAGCCTGAAGATTTATTACAGACTGAACATCTTCGAGTGGAAGCATTGATATCTGGTCTCCACTAATGCGGGATTCAGTTGAGGTTAAATCTTTCTGTACAATTGGTTTAGTTGCTGTTACAATTACATTTTCAAGCTCAATCGCCTGCTCACCCATTTGAATATCGATCTTTGTTGTCTGATCGACTGAAACTCTTACATCTTGTATTGTAACGGCAGAGTAACCAATACCGGTAGCTTTTAGCTGATATACACCGGGTGGAATATTCAGTACAAAATAACTACCATCAACATCTGTTGATGCTCCCATCGTTGTTCCAACAAGCACTACGTTTATCCCTATTAGAGGTTCATTGGTTTTCGAATCGTAAATTTTTCCTGATATTTTACCGGTTGTACCTGCCAATAAAATATTGCACAGAATAAACTGAATGGTAATTAATAAAATAAATTTTGATTTGTAGAAAGACTTCATAATCGTCTTATCCTTTGTTGAAATATTAAAACAAAAGATCATATTAAAATTTAAGATTCAATTTAATTTTAGCGAATTTGAAACGCTATTCATTTTGCAAATTATCATAAAAAAATAGGATCAGGACTTTCGCCCTGATCCCAAAGGAGGAATTACTTCAAGAGAATCATTTTTTTAACCTGGTTGAATTTACCGGCTTCAATTCTGTAAAGATACATTCCACTTGCTACCTTGGCACCGTAGTTTGTATCACCGTTCCATGTTATATTATAATTGCCTTCACTCTGCTCTTCATTTATTAATGTTTTAACTTCTCTTCCGAGCATATCATAAATTTTTAAAACAACATTTGATCTTTCAGGCAATGAATAACTGATAGTTGTTGTTGGATTAAACGGATTAGGAAAGTTCTGAGCTAAATTATAAGTAACAGGAGTTCCTTTTCCGTTTTTAACATCTGTAACTTCATTTTTCTGTATCTGTAATTGATCCATGTACACTGTTCCTGAGAATCTTCCCAATGGATGCAGTCTTACAGACAAAGCCAATGCACCTTCAGGTACCGGTACATCAATATAAAATTGTGTCCAGTCAAATGATGTTACACTCGGAAACTTTAATGGAATGTCTCTTGACCAGAACTCACCCCAGCCTGCATTGTTGCCTATAGTGTTATGGAAGATTGGTGTTAATGCTACACTCCATGCATCTCCAACTGCTGCTGCCGAATCAGGATTAAGGTTCATTCCCTTTATCCATACGCTTATTCTAATCAAATCTCCCGGTACTACTCCATAGATTGAAGTAATATCCTGCGGCTGACTCATAGCAACAGAACTACGACCATTTCCGTTTATAGGATATTTTCTTGTTCCAACAAATCCATCGTGTGAACCTACAGGTATATCAAACTTTAGTGAATATAATCCGTTGTATGCGTATTCGTCTGTTATTCTTGTGTTCTCATAACCTGCATTCAACTGACCATCATTTCCTCCGTTTGGCGGTAACCAGTAAAACCATCCTGTCGGTACGCCTACCTGTGTGTTCCAATCCTGTCCTAACCAGCCTCCTCTTCCGTTCAAT
>QZKB01000132.1 GCA_003599415.1 Ignavibacteriales bacterium
CTCATCTATGATAAAGATTTTAATTTTGTTGGTAACGTACTGGATGCAGATGCTGGATATGCAAGAGTAACAGTAATCTCCGGTGACGGAATGACCTATTACGATTGCTCATACACAATGCCTGGAATTATGATTTACACCCGCGCATCAGAATTTGATCCTTTTACATTAACGGATAGTTTATATGGATTCAAGACCGAATCAGCAGTATGGGATCCATTGGAAGCAAACGTATTATGGGCATCATCAGGAAACGTTGGATATTCAGATCCAGGATTGTTTAACGGAACATATCAGTTAACAGACGGAAACTGGTATAAAATTGATATTGCTACAAAGACATTGAAAGATAGTGTTGAATGGCATTTCTACGGAGACAGAGCACAGAGCGGCGCCGGTGAAAAACAAAGATCAATAGCATTCAGTGCTGATGGAAAAACTTGTTACCTTGGTGCTTTTGGTACTGCAGGTCTTTATCCTTTAATTGAAAAATTCACAAAAGGTTCTACCGGTGTTGAACAGGATAAAACAGAAAAACCTTCTAAGTTTAATTTAGCACAGAATTATCCTAATCCTTTTAACCCAACTACAAAAATTAATTTTAGTGTAGTTGAAAACGGTTTGGTTACATTAAAAGTTTATAACATGCTTGGTCAGGAAGTTGCTACATTGGTAAATGAAACATTGAATGCAGGTGTTTACAATGTTGATTTTGATGCTTCCCAGTTAACAAGCGGTACATATTTATATGAAATTACTGCCGGTAATTTCTCCTCATCGAAAAAGATGTTATTAGTTAAGTAGTACCTGATTCTGATTCTTTAAAAGCCGATCTTGATTTTGGTCGGCTTTATATTTTACTCCAAATCCTGTAAGGTTTAATTAATTTTAATTTTTGTATTGTTAAGGGCATTAATTTTTAATAGATTTTGCAAGTTAGAATTTTTGACTACCCTTTTTAGTCAGGCAAATTACATCAATTTATGTTGGGGCTGTTGATCGTAATATGTGTCTGGAGGGCGAAATATTTGACTAAAATTACTTTGCAAATTTTAAAAAAAGTTATATTTTAACAGACAGAAATCTCTAATTAACTATATAGGAGGAGTTCTTATGATCAAACGTATTCTATCTCTCTTTGCTTTGGTAGTTCTGTTCACTACACTTAGCCAGGCTCAATGGTCTTATGTGGGTGGATTTCCAAGTGAAGATGTTAAAGGTAACAACCATGCTCTTGCCGTAGATCCAGATGGTAAGGTATGGGTTTCTGATTACTACAATGTTGATAGTGTTCTTAAAGCTGACGGAACATGGGGCAAATGCCGTAACATCCGCGTATATAATGCAGATGGTACGCCAGCTTCATTCTCACCAATTAAAGTAATATCAGGCGCTGGTTTCCAGGATACCTTATGGAATTCAACAAAAGGTATGAATGTTGACGAGAATGGAAATATTATTTTTACTACCGGTTGGTGGACTAAATTTGTTAAAGGTCCTTGGATTTACAGACTTAATTACAAAACCGGCGAATGTATGGGTGGTGTTGATATGTTTTCAACATTAAATACTTCACCAACTACACCAGCTATTGATGATATGGGAAATATTTACTGCCGTTCAGTATTACCTGGCGAACCAACACTTATCTATGATAAAGATTTTAATTTTGTTGGTAACGTACTGGATGCAGATCCTGGATATGCAAGAGTAACAGTAATATCCGGCGACGGATTGACTTATTATGATTGCTCATACACAATGCCTGGAATTATGATTTATACCCGCGCATCAGAATTTGATCCTTTTGTACTTACAGATAGTTTATATGGATTCAAGACTGAATCAGCAGTATGGGATCCATTACAGGATAACGTATTGTGGGCATCATCAGGAAACATCGGTTATTCAGATCCTGGACTATTTAACGGAACATATCAGTTAACAGACGGAAACTGGTATAAAATTGATATTGCTACAAAGACATTGAAAGATAGTGTTGAATGGCATTTCTACGGCGACAGAGCACAGAGTGGCGCCGGTGAAAAACAAAGATCAATAGCATTTAGTGCTGATGGAAATACTTGTTACCTTGGTGCTTTTGGTACAGCAGGTCTTTATCCGTTAATTGAAAAATTCACTAAGGGCGTTTCACCTACAATTCCTGTTACATTCCAGGTTAACTTAAGTGTTCAGGAAGGTCTTGGTAACTTTACTCCCGGAACAGATGTATGCGTTGTTCGTGGTAGTTTCCAGACTGCTGCAGGTGATGCAAGCGATTGGTCAGGCACAATGTTTACAACAACAGATCCTGATAACGATAAAGTTTATACCGTTACAGCAAATTTACCGACTGCAAATGCTGGAACAGCATATGAATATAAATTCGTTATCATCAAAGGTGGAACAGATAACTGGGAAAGTGTTTCTAACAGAACATTCACATTAACTGCTCCTTCACAAACACTAGATGTTGCATTCTTTAATGATGTTGCAGTTATTGGTAAAGAAATTTCTGTTACATTCTCATGTAACATGGAATTTGAAATTGTCTCCGGACGTTTTAATCCTTCTACAGATGTTATGACAGTAAGAGGAAGCTTTAACGGATGGAGCGGCGATGATGTTATGGCTGCTAATCCAACCAATCCTAATTACTATGAATTAACAAAGAACTACACTGTTGCCGAAGGTGAAACATGGAATTATAAATATGCTTATAACCTTGGCGCTGGTGGAACAGACTGGGAAGGCGATCCTAATAAAACCTATACATTCACGGCAGATGATCTTGCTGCAAACAGTGCATTCATTGAAAGAACATATAATAATCTTGATTTAAATACAGTAATAAATCAACCTTGCGTTGTTAAATTCCAGGTAAATGTTGATAATGCAGTTTCTTCAGTTACTGGTCAGCCTTTCGCAGCAATTGAAAGTGTTGTAATATGCGGCGCTGTTCAGCCATTGAAATGGCCTGGCGGCGGATGGCCAGATACTGACGTTGATAAAGTTATCTTCTTAAAAGACGACGGTACAAACGGCGATAAAGTTGCCGGTGATAAGATCTGGACAGCAGATGTTACTTTCAAACAGTACACCGGTTTAAGAATTCAGTATAAATACGGCGCTAACTGGGGCTTGCCTTCAAATACAGGCGCAAATGATAATGAATCATCAGTTGGTACCGATCACTTTATAAATTTAGTACCTTCTTCATCAGCTGTGGAAGTATTAAATCAGTGGAGTGTAATGGGCGATACCGAAATTACAAATACCGGTGTTGAAAGATTGCCTATTAATCCAACCAAGTATGAATTGACTCAGAATTTCCCTAATCCTTTCAACCCAACTACTTCTATTAGATTTAGTGTTCTTGAAACAGGATTAGTTACTTTGAAGATTTACAATACACTCGGACAGGAAATTGCTACTTTGGTTAATGAAACCAAAGCTCCTGGCGTTTACAATGTTGATTTCGATGCATCGAACTTGACAAGCGGTACTTATATTTATAAAGTTACTGCAGGTAAATTTACTTCTTCAAAGAAGATGATGTTGGTTAAGTAATATCAGCATTTCAGTTTTACAAAAGCCGATCTGAAATATGATCGGCTTTTTTTGTTTAAAGGAATCCTATGGCAAGAAATTTAAACAACAGGCAAAATAAATCTTCAATTCTTAAGAAAAGAATTCCGGTTCCTCAAAAGCCGCCCAAGGTTGAAGATGATAAGAAGAAGTACGATAGAAATAAAATTAAACGGGAACGCGGGGATATAAAGGATAATGATTAGCGCTTCACTTATAATTTCTGTTTACAATAAATCAGATTACCTGAAACTTGTTTTAGCGGGATTAGAACGCCAGACATTCCGTAATTTCGAAATAATTATTGCAGATGATGGTTCAGACTCAGCTTTTACTTCCGAAGTTGAAATGTTAAGCCGTAAATCAGAATATCCTTTAATTCATCTTTGGCAGGAAGATGATGGATTCAGAAAAAACAAAATACTTAACAGGGCAATCATCGCATCCAACTCAGATTACCTGATTTTTATTGATGGAGATTGTGTTCCCCATAAAGAATTTATAAAAGAACATTTTGAAAACAAAAACGAAAAAGTTTGTCTTACAGGAAGAAGAGTAAATCTTTCAGAGAAGACTACTGGTATGCTTACACCGGAAAATATTAAAAATGGATTCCTTGAGAATGAAAAATTTAAATTATTTGCGGATGGGTTATTCGGTAACTCAACTGATGTTGAAAAAGGATTCTACTTTAAAAATAATTTTCTTAGAACTTACTTTAATAAAAAGAAACGCGGTCTACTTGGTTGTAACTTCTCAATTTATAAAAAGGAATTGCTTTCCATTAATGGTTTTGATGAGCGCTATGTTTATCCTTCAATTGGTGAAGACAGCGATATACAATTCAGGTTAGAATTAAACAACGTTAATATTCTTTCATTGAACAATATTGCGGTTCAGTACCATCTTTATCATAAAATCCAGCCAAGGAATGAAGCTAACCTGAAAATATTTGAGCGGGTCAAGGCTTCAAAACTTTCCTTTACACCATTCGGTATTCAATCCTGAACAAATCATAATCTTGTGATCCCGCTCCTGATCTAAAGAAAATCTTAAGATAACTTAAATAATTATTGTAATATTCATATTAATGCCTTATATTTTTAGTGAAATAAAATTTAATCTTTATAAATTAAGGTCGCCATGTTAGATGAAATTGATGTTAAGATTTTAAAAATCCTTCAGAGAAACGGGAGGACGAAAAGAAATGAACTTGCAGAACAAGTCGGGCTTTCAATCCCTTCCGTTAGTGAACGGCTCCATAAGCTTGAAGAGAAAAAAATTATAGAAGGATATTACACAAAGCTTAACAGGAAAACCGTTGGATATGATATTATGGCTTTTGTGCTGGTTTATCTTGAGTCATCAAAACATTTTAAAGATTTTATTCACCACGTAGAAAAGCATCCGCAGATACTTGAATGTCATTCAATCCTTGGACAGGGTTCTCATATTCTGAAAACTGTTGCCAAGGATTCCGAAGCGCTTGAAAAATTACTTGCGCAGGTACAATCCTGGCCGGGTGTTACAAGAACAATAACAAGTTTTATCTTATCAACGATAAAAGAAACAACAGTTTTAGAAGTGTAATTAAAAATAAACAATAAGGAGAAATATGGCTAAGTCTAATGCAAAAACACCCGTGGCAGCGGTTTTGGATTTTGTAAAATCCAATAAAGTAAAGTTTGTTGATTTTAAGTTCATGGATTTTCCGGGCCAGTGGCAACATTTTACTGTTCCGGTAACTCAGTTTGATGCTGATTCTTTTGTTAACGGATATGGATTTGACGGCTCATCTATACGTGGATGGAAAGCTATAAACGAAAGCGATATGTTGATAATTCCAGATCCTGATACGTTATTCCTTGATCCGTTTATTATAGAGCCGACAATTAGTTTAGTATGCGATGTTTACGAACCGGCAACCAAAGAAAAATATTCACGTTGCCCAAGAAATATAGCACAAAAAGCTGCCGCATATCTTAAATCAACCGGTATTGCGGATACTGCTTACTTTGGTCCTGAGGCAGAGTTTTTTGTTTTTGATGATGTGAGATTTGATTCGCAGCCGAACTCAAGCTTTTATTTTGTTGATTCAATTGAAGGCAAATGGAACAGCGGCCGCGAAGAAAATCCCAACCTTGGATATAAACCAAGATATAAAGAAGGTTATTTCCCGGTTCCGCCGACGGATGCATTGATGGATTTGCGTAATGAAATGGTTGTTAATCTTATGAATGCAGGAATTGATGTTGAAGCACAACATCACGAAGTTGCAAGCGGCGGACAATGCGAAATAGACTTAAGATTTCAGCCGTTGGTAAAAGCTGCAGATCAATTGCTTCTCTTTAAATATATTGTTAAGAATACAGCAAAGAAAAATGACAAGACAGTAACTTATATGCCTAAACCAATTGTAGGTGATAACGGCAGTGGTATGCACGTACATACAAGCTTCTGGAAAAACGGTAAGCCTCTTTTTGCCGGAACAGGCTATGCAGGCTTAAGTGAAATGGCTTTGTATTTTATAGGCGGTTTGTTAAAGCATGCTCCTTCTTTATTGGCATTTACAAATCCAACAACAAATTCATACAAACGCCTTGTGCCGGGTTTTGAAGCTCCTGTTAACCTTGCTTATTCACAAAGAAACAGAAGCGCTTCCATAAGAATACCGATGTATTCGTCAAGCCCAAAAGCAAAGAGAGTTGAATTCAGATGCCCCGATCCTTCAAGCAATCCTTATCTTGCTTTCTCTGCAATTCTTATGGCTGGCTTGGATGGTATTATGAACAGGATTGATCCGGGTGATCCTCTTGATAAAGATATTTATGATATGGAACCTGAAGAACTAAAACATGTTCCTTCAACACCAGGCAGTTTAGATGATGCATTAAAAGCTTTGGCGGAAGATCATGAGTACTTAACCAAGGGTGATGTTTTTACTGAAGATGTTATTAATACATGGATTAAATATAAAATTGATAAAGAAGTGAAGCCGATGGCACTGCAGCCGCATCCGTTCGAGTTTGCTCTTTATTATGATGTATAATTGATTTTGCTACTCCTCCTTCCAACTCCGTGTAATGATCTTACACGGGGTTTCCTTTTTTAATAGAAGGATACTTCGTTCATCCGTTTGGATTTGGGGAATTGACTCTTTAATCCGTTTTCAACCGCTGCTGCAACACCGAGAATCATATTTTTATATTTAACAACCTTGTGGATTTTTTTATCAACAGAAGTCTTTATTGTTCCGCCGGCAAGATATGTTTTTAAATCTTTTATGTCGGTTATTTCAAAAATGTTTTCTTTAATTGAGTCCTTTAGTATTTGAGTCGCAAATGAATGAAGGAAAACATTTCCGTACTTATCGAATGTACCGAACTTAGTGCCGACACGGTTGTACATTAATAACCTTTCATCATTCCAGCCGGCGTTAATAAAATTAATATCTGTTCCTTTAATAATGAATTTAAAATTTACCCAGGCGGAGTTTTCAATCCCGTAATTATCTGAAATATTTTGGAGATGATTCTTAATTTGTTTGTTTGTCGAATCAACAATCAAAGCGTTGTTTGGTTTTACGTTTTCCGGTTTTGATGGTTCTATCTCATCATTCTTTTTTAATTTAATAATAAAGAAGCCATCCGAATCAATCTGCCATGGAAGAATCCTTCTTCCTTTAATAATATCTTCATCAAGTCTTTCTTCTTTGTAAGATTGTAATGCGTTAATACTTTCAACAGGTAAATCAATATCAAGTATTTCAACCGGGTACTTCTTAACAATATGATTAATAATTAATTCATTTTCTTCAGGTGTTAAAGTACATGTAGAATAAACAATCTCTCCGCCAACTTTAACCATTTTAATTGCAGAACTGATCAACATAAGCTGTAGCCTGGATAACAAATCAACTCTTTCTTCAGACCACCAATTACTAACCTCACCTTTTTTATGTACAACACCAAGAGCGCTGCAGGGAGCATCAACTAAAATCTTATCAAAGTAATTATTGTAAAAACGACTTAGCCACTCTCCCCGTGTCTGAGTTACCCCGGCATTTATCAATCCGGTTTTGTCAATGTTATGTACAAGCATTTTCAGCCGGTCAGCTCCGGGCTCATTGGCAATTAAGACTCCTTTGTTATTCATCATCTCACCAAGCTGAGTAGTCTTTGAACCGGGCGCCGCACATAAATCTAACACAATCTCATTTTCATTCGGAGATAGAATAAGCGGTGGAATCATTGAAGAGAGACTTTGTATGTAATAAGCTCCCATTATGAACTCAATGGTTTTGCCGATTATCTCATTACCTGTAATAACTTTATAAGTGTCTTGTAATTTTGGTACACCAACCAGTTCAACACCGTAAGCTTTAAGTTGATTCAGCAAATCATTTTTATCATTCCAGAATGGACTTAATCTTAAATATGAAGAGGCTGGTTTAGCTGTAAAAGCAGTATACTCTTTGGCAAAATCATTTCCGTAAACTGAATTGATATAATCTGTAATAGTAGAACTTAATTCAGGCATTTTAAACTTAATATCTTCTAAGATTAAGTGAATTGAAAATCTGGTTTGTAATTTTATTTGCGTGCTTGGATTCCGGCAAACTGTTTTTTATATCGGATTCAATTTTCTTAAGCAATGTATCAAGATATTTTTCATAAGACTTTACTGCTTCAAGCAATTTACTTTTCTCGTTGGGAATTTTTATAAGTCCCGTAACATAATGGCTTGTGTAGATTAAATATTTTGCGACGTAAAAATCTTCGGTAAGTAAAACAGAATTTCCTTTTAAATCAACCACTTCGTATTTGCCAAACAATTCTTCTCCTAAAACCAGTTTAGAATCCGGAATCTGGAATTCATTCCATTCAAATTGAATCTCAAGAAAATCTTTAGGAAACAGTTTTATTTCTTTTTTTAGTCTGGTTGTTTCATTAAAAATGAATTCATTCTCTGTCATCTGATCCTCATTACCTAAGCAAATTTACAAATATGTAGATATTGTCTGAAAGTGCAATCAAATATTTGTGCGGTCAGTTATTTGTTCGTTTTGAAATCTTTGTTATATAAAATATGTAATCTGTTTTGCAAAATACATTACATTAGTTTAAATTAAAATATGAATCATTAAAAAAAATCAGGAGGAAATTTGCGAGTTTTAGTAACCGGGGGAGCCGGATATATTGGTTCTCATGTAGTTAAAATGCTTTTAGAACAAAACTATGATGTTGTTGTAATTGATGATTTATCGAGAGGACATAGAGAGGCTGTTCCTGCCGGAGTTAAGTTTGAACAAATAAGTTTATTAAATTATAATAAGCTTCAATCTGCTGTTGATAGCTTAAATGTTGATGCTGCTATCCATTTTGCTGCATTTGCATACGTTGGCGAATCGGTTGAAAACCCCGGGATGTATTACGAAAATAATGTTGCCGGAAGTTTAAATCTTATTAAAGCTTTACAATTAAGCGGTGTTAAAAAAATTGTTTTCTCGTCCACTTGTTCGTTGTATGGTAACCCGGAAATTATACCTATATCAGAAAAGGAAAGCATTAAACCGATTAATCCTTATGCGAAAACTAAATTTATGATTGAACAGGTTCTGAATGATTTTGATTCTACCTTTGGAATTAAGTATGCCGCTTTAAGATATTTCAATGCTGCCGGTGCTGATTTTAAAGCTGAGATTGGAGAAAGTCATGATCCTGAACCGCATCTGATTCCAATTGTATTGCAGGCCGCATTGGGCAAAAGAGAAAAGGTTACTATTTACGGAGATAATTATCCAACAGCCGATGGGACTTGCATAAGAGATTATATTCATGTTTATGACCTTGCCGATGCACATATAAAAGCATTGGAATATTTGAATGAAAAAAATGAATCGCTGATTGTAAATCTTGGTACCGGGCAAGGATATTCTGTAAAAGAATTGATTGACAGTGCAAAAGAAATAACAGGTAAAGAAATTAAAGCTGTAATTGGTGAAAGAAGAGCAGGTGATCCTGCAGTTCTTGTGGCCGATAATAAAAAAGCAAGAGAAGTTCTTGGTTGGAATCCAAAGTATGGATTGAATGAAATCATTTCAAGTGCATGGGAATGGCATAAAAACCAGAAGTATTGATTATGATTATTGCTTATTGAATAATGCAGGTATAACATAAATATGTTTTACCTGCATTTTATTTTTAACTGTGAACATCCGTTGAATCTGTGTTATCTGTGTTCAGTTATTCTTCATCCGCTATTCTCTTCAATTTACTCAGCCAAAGGCTGATCCCGCTTTGCGGGACATATACCATTTTCTCATGCAAAATTTATTAGCTAAGGATAAAGCCGATCCGCATTTGATGTACATTTCCCATGTACCATTTTCCATTTGTAATCCTTATCTTTATTCGCAAAAAAATGGAAGTAATATGAAAGGAATAGTTTTAGCCGGCGGTGCAGGCTCACGTCTTTATCCCATCACTAAAGTTTACAGCAAGCAGTTAACCGTTATTTATGATAAACCATTAATTTATTATCCGTTGTCTATCCTAATGCTAGGCGGAATAAAAGATGTTTTAATAATCTCGAATAAAGAGACTATTCCTCTCTACAAGCAGCTCTTTAATGATGGAAAGCAATTCGGAATGAATATTAATTATGCTATACAGGATGCGCCTAACGGAATAGCTGAAGCATTTATTATTGGTGAAAAGTTTATAGGGAATGATAATGTTACCCTGGTTTTAGGCGATAATATTTTTTACGGGAAACTTGATTTCTTTTATAAAGCACTTGAACATAAAGACGGTGCCACTGTTTTTGGATACCAGGTGAATGATCCTGAACGATACGGTGTTGTTGAATTTGATGAGAATGGATTGGCTATATCACTTGAAGAAAAACCCAAAATGCCCAAATCAAATTATGCGGTGCCGGGTTTGTATGTTTATGATAATAATGTTATTGAGATTTCTAAAAATCTGAAACCATCTGCACGTGGTGAACTTGAAATTACCGATGTGAACATTAAATATCTTGAGATGAAAAAATTAAGAGTTGAGAAAATTGGCCGTGGCGTTGCCTGGCTTGATACCGGAACACCTGAAGCATTGTTGCAGGCTTCAAATTTCTTTGGAGTAATTGAAAGCAGGCAGGGATTGAAAGTTGCCTGCCTTGAAGAGATAGCCTTTAATCAGGAGTTTATCACTAAAGCTGAGTTTGAAAAACTTGTTGATTCCGTTCCGAAATCACTTTATAAAGAATATCTTACAAAAGTGCTTAAAGATGCATAACCAGATATACTCTAACAGGCATCGGCTTGAAAACTAATTAGTTACTTTGCTGAAAAAAATTATAAAAAAAATTCTAATATGAAAATTATTGACTCTGAAATTGAAGCTGTAAAATTTATTTACCCTGATATATTTCCTGATGAACGTGGTTTCTTTCTGGAATCTTATAATAAAAAACGATATGAGGAAGCAGGTCTGAATGTAATCTTTGTCCAGGATAATTTTTCCAAATCTGTTAAAGGAACAGTCAGAGGATTGCATTACCAGGTTGGAGAAAATGCACAGGGTAAGTTATGTTTTGTTATTCTTGGAAAAGTACTGGATGTAGCGGTTGATATAAGATTTGGTTCACCGACTTTTGGCAAATATGTTTCTGTTGAACTTACAGAAGAAAGGAAAAACCAGATTTGGTTACCACCCGGTTTTGCTCATGGCTTTTCTGTTCTATCCGATGAAGCGATATTTTGTTATAAGTGTACAGGATTTTACAGTAAGAAAGATGAACGAGCAATAATCTATAATGATCCGGAACTTAACATAGATTGGAAAGTTGATAATCCAATTATCTCTGCCAAAGATCTTTCAGCAAAGAAATTCAGGGAAATAGAAAAGGATTTTATCTTTTAGCAAAGCAACGTTTTATAAAATTCTTCATACTGCGGAACGATAATATCTTTCTCAAAAACATTTACAGCGCGGTTTCTTGCGTTCCTCGAAAATTCTTTGTACTTCTTTTCATTAGTAAGTAGTTCTATCGAGTATTTCGCCATCCTGTCAACGTCAAGAATTTCTGCAATGTAGCCTGTTACGTTGTGCAGATTTAATTCAGGTAAGCCACCCACACTTGAACTTATTACGGGCAATCCGCATGACATTGCTTCTAAAGCCGCCAGACCAAAGCTTTCCGATTGCGAAGGCATAAGAAACAAATCCGACGCGCCTAAAATTTCCGGTAGTCCGTCCTGCTTACCAAGAAAATAAACTTCTTTCTGAAGATTTAATTCACGAGTCAGTCTTTCGCAATCAGACCTGTCCGGCCCATCACCAATCAGAATAAGCTTGGAAGGAATTTCTTTATGTACTTTATTGAAAATATAAATTACATCCTGAACCCGTTTTACCGGGCGGAAATTTGAGGTATGAATTAAAATCTTTTCATTGTTGGGAGCAATTTTATTCCTGAAGTTATCATCCTCTCTCGGTTTATAAAGTTTAGAATCAATAAAATTATTTATAACAACTATATCTTTTTCAATATTATAATTAGTTATTGTTTTTTCTTTCAGAAATCTGGATACTGCAGTTACTCCGCAGCTTTCTTCAATACTGAATTTAACTAATGGCTGAAATGAAGGTTCTAATCCTACAAGTGTTATATCGGTTCCATGTAATGTGGTAACAATCTTCAGGTCACCGTTTGTTTTACGGATAATCTCTTTGGCTAAATAACCGCTAATTGCGTGGGGAATAGCGTAATGAACATGAATCAGATCCAGTTTTTCATAACGGATTACTTCAACCATCTTGCTTGTTAAGGCCAATGAGTATAGTTGGAATTCAAACAGAGGATAATTGCTCATTTCAACTTCATGGAAATAAATATTAGGAATGAAGTTGGATAGCCGGTGAGGCATTGCATAACTAATAAAATGAATTTCGTGACCCTTGGATGCTAATTCTTTACCTAATTCTGTAGCAACTACACCGCTGCCGCCGTAAGTTGGATAACAGGTTATTCCTATTTTCATTTTTTCTCTTGATAAGTGTTTTTAAGATGCGCTGATTAATATAGCTTTTTATGGCTTATAATCATAAAAGAAACCTTAAAGTTCACTAAATTCTCAAAGTTCTTGCAGAAATTTGTGGTTTAATTTTTCGGCTTATCTTTTCCAGAAAAAAATAAAGACTTTAAGGCTTAGATTAGCAGAATACGTTAAAAAATACTATATTTTACCTGTAAAAAAATAAAATTAAGGAATGAAATGGCTCATCACAAATCAGCTAAAAAAAGAATAAGAAGTACTAAAAGGAAGACTGAATATAATAAAGCTGCAACTTCCAAGATAAAAACATTAACAAAGAAAGTTTTAGCTTCGGATAACGTAAAAGAGATAGAACCGGTTTATAAGGAAGCTGTTGCTACTTTAGACAGAAATGTGACAAAGGGACGCTTACATAAGAATACCGCTGCAAGAAAAAAAGCTGCTTTAACCAAGCATGTTAATAAACTCTCAAAAAAGACTGAAACAGCAGTAAAAGCCTAAGTCCTTTTCAATAGATTTTAAGAAGCAATACCCTCTTAAGAGTATTGCTTTTTTTTATCTTTTGAATCCTCATAATGAAGTGATGGTATCAATACCTTCGGGCATGGGTAAATAAAATTTTACAGGCAAAAGACTTCCGTCCTTTCTGAACAGCCTTTCTACTTTTTTCTTAATCAGCACACTATGTTCAATAAAAATTCCATCTTCTATTATTGATCCGAAGATATAACTTGTACCTTTAATTAAAACATCGTTTCCGATAATAAGAGGATGCTCATCACTGCCGGTCATATTAACGCTTGATTCAATTCTGCTTCCGTTCCCAATAGTAATATTTCCCTTTATAATATCACCCCACAGGATTTCTACTCCGTCACCAATAATTAAATTCTGGTTGGTAAAACATGAAAGATGAACATTTTCCCAAATAGTCACATCTTTTCCAAATTTAACATTGCAGTTTACAAATACATTTTTTTTAAGATCAAGATTGTAATTAAGCTTTACACCTTTACCAATATAAACACCTTTACCAATCTGTATGTCAAGAGGAATACCTTGTTTGTCCATCTCAATGATATCTTCAATAACCGTTTCATGAATAAAGAAATCATCCGGGTCATGTATTTCAATTAAATCTTTCAGTTTTTCGTAAGCAAGTGAGCGGGCTACCTTTTCCATTTCCATTAAAACAGATTTGTTGTTAAATCCCATTAACACATGCTGGCATTTAGGGCTTACAGCTTTTACCTGGTAATCATTTTGGTTGAATAATGAAATCAAATCGGTTATATAAATTTCTTTTTGAGCATTATCGTTGCGTAATAAAGTGATCAACTCATAAAGCTTTTCCGATTTGAAAGCATATACGCCGGAATTAAATTCATTGTTATTAATTAATTCCTGTTTCGAATAAGAGTATTGCTTCCCTTTGAATTCAACTATGTAAGGTTCATTATCCTTAATCCTGAGTATATCTTTGTGTTCGATAATTTCAATGACGTTCCCTTTTTCCTTACCTGAATTATTTCCTTCAATATCTTTTTCTTTTACACGGATAATTCTTCCGTAGGCATTCAGTTCCGGGTTGCCTTCATAAATTCCCGTCAGAACCATCATATCGGAACCAGAATCAATAAACTCGTGCCTGAACATTTCCATTGTTTCTTTGTCTATCAAACCCATATCACCGGGCAGTACATAAATAATACCTTTAAACCTGGATGAATCAATTTTTTCCAGAGCGACCTGAACTGCATGACCGGTACCATTTTGTTCTTCCTGGTATGCAAAAACATTATTCTTCTTTTTACCGATTACAGTCATAACATCTTCTGCTTTTATTCCGACTACAATTACGGTATTCAAATTATTAATGGCTTTTACAGAAGCGTTATAAACACGCTCAACGGTTGGCACTTCCCATATTTTATGAAGCATTTTGGAACGGTGGGATTTTATCCTTTTACCATGCCCCGCCGCAAGTATTATAGCAAATTCATTATAGTCGTAATTGAATTCAGAAGAAAAATTTTCCAGTGTTTGATATACTTGTCGTTCTTCAACATTTAATTCCATTCAACCCTCAGGATGTTACTTTTTAGCTTTTTATATTATAAAATAACTTAATAATTTTTCAAAGACAATTAATGATCGGATGATTTGGAATACAATCTGTTAATTTCAATTAACATCACCCAAAGTAATAAACTCAGCATCAAAAAGTTGAGAATAATTACTTCCACTAAAAAGAAACTGTTCTTTTGGATGAATCTAATATATATTATTTTTCAGCTATAAAATAAAAATCCAACTCTTTTTAAATTAAGGATAGAAAAATGCAAACAAGAAAAATTTTTATCCTGTTGCTTGCAACTTTATTCCTAAGTGAATTTTCTAATTCACAAACCTTTTTTACTCAGCCTTTGGCTCATACATTTTCGATAGTAGCACGTGATACGGTTACAGGTGAGATGGGCGTTGCAGTTCAGTCGCATTGGTTTTCAGTCGGTTCTGTCGTTTCCTGGGGAGAAGCAGGTGTAGGTGTAGTGGCAACTCAGTCATTTGTAAATCCTTCATTCGGTATAAAAGGACTTGAATTATTAAAGAAAGGATTAACTCCGCAAGAAGCGGTTGATAAACTAATTGCCGAAGATAATGCGGGAGACGTAAGGCAACTTGCTATACTTGATTCAAAGGGAAGAGCTGCAGCGTGGACAGGGAATAAATGTATTCCCGAAGCCGGACATATCGTTGGTGATAATTTTTCTGTACAAGCCAACCTGATGCTGAATGATAAAATTTGGCCGGCAATGGCAAAAGCATATAAAGAAACTAATGCACCACTTGCTGAAAGAATGCTTGCCTCATTAATTGCCGCACAGGATGCCGGTGGTGATATCAGAGGTAAACAATCAGCAGCTATTCTTGTAGTTAAAGGAACATCAACCGGAAAAATCTGGGAAGACAGAGTAATTGATTTACGTGTTGAGGATAATGAAGAACCATTGAAAGAAATTGAAAGGATATTAAAAGTCTACCGGGCTTATGAACATATGAATGCAGGTGACCTTGCAGTTGAAAAAAATGATATGAAAAAAGCAATGGAAGAATATAATACTGCTCAAAAGATGTTTCCTGATAATGAAGAAATGCAATTCTGGACAGCAGTTACTTTAGCCAACAATGGAAGACTTGAAGACGCACTCCCTATATTCAAATCTGTTTTTACTAAGAATAATAATTGGAAAATATTAACGCCAAGGTTAATAAAAGTTGGTCAATTAACCGTTGATGAAAAAGAATTAAATAAAATACTGGAACAGTAATATGAAGTACTTAAGTTTGCTTTTAATGATGTTGTTTGTCTTTAATCTTTCGAAGGCAAAGTCCAAAGTAGAAATATTAGAGCAAAGTGATAAAACGTATTTGCTTAGATATGAAAATCTTGAAGTGGTTGTTCAGCCTTCATTTGGTGGAAGAATTATTTCTCTTAAACTGAATGGAAAAGAATTACTTGTTGGCAAAGAAGTCAATCCTTCAAGCTACGGCTCTACATTCTGGCCAAGCCCGCAAACCGTCTGGGATTGGCCGCCGCCTGAGATACTGGATTCCAAACCTTACAAAGCGAAGATTAAAAAAGAAAAATTAATTCTTACGAGTGATGTTGATACTGTTCTTGGAATGCAGTTTCAGAAAGAGATTTCAATTGGCGAAAAAACCAAATCAGTGAAGATAGAATATTCAATTAAAAATACTTCACTGGAAAATAAGAAAGTTGCTGCATGGGAAATTACACGAATGCCAAAAGGCGGATTAGCTTTTTTCCCAAAAGGATTAATTGAACCGAAAGTAAAACGGTTTGATCCCATTCCTTATGAAGAGAAAGACAATATCCTTTGGTATAAGAATGATGAAACAGAGAAGATGACAAACCATAAATTAAGTGTTGCAGATGGCAGTGAAGGATGGCAGGCATATGCTGTAAATGGATTATTGTTCATAAAGAATTTTGATGATTTTAAACCAGAAAACCAGGCACCCGATGAAGGAGAAATACCATTATATGTTCATCCTGAATTACCTTATGTGGAAATCGAGGCACAGGGACCATATGAAACAGTAAAACCAAATGATAAACTTAAATGGAAAATGAAATGGTATGTCCGGGAAATTCCTGATGATATTAAATTGGAAATTGGTAATTTGAAATTAGTTAACTTTGCACGAAGTATTATTAATAGTAATTAAATTAAATAGCCCTTCCCTTTAGGAAGGGTTGGGATAGGCTAATAAAAAGGATTATTGAAATGAATATTTTAGAATTAATTTCAAGCGGAAAAATTCTGTTATCGGATGGAGCAATGGGAACAGAGCTTCAGAAGCGTGGAATGAAATCAGGTGAATGCCCTGAAGAATTGAATGTAACTCATCCTGAAATTATTAAGGCAATACACAAAGATTATTATGATGCCGGTTCGGATATTGTGGAGACAAATTCATTCGGTGGCAACAGGGCAAGATTAATATATCATCATATGGAAGAAAGAGTAAAAGAACTTGCAATTGCTGCTGCTAAGAATGCAAAAGCTGTTTGTCCTGCAGGAAAATTTGTCGCCGGTTCTGTTGGTCCTACTGCTCAAATATTAGAACCACTTGGTGATTTGAGTGAAGAACTAGCATATAATTATTTCGCAGAAATTGCTGAAGCTTTGGCAGAGGGTTGCGTTGATATTTTATTTGTTGAAACAATGATGTCGATTGAGGAGTCGGAAATTGCAGTAAAAGCGGCAAAAGAAAAAACGAATCTTCCTGTAGCTGCTACCATGACGTTTGAAGCAGGAGCAGCGGGATTGAGAACAATGTGGGGAGTTGATGTTCAAACGGCAGTTACAAGATTAACAGATGCCGGTGCTGATATTATTGGTTCTAATTGCGGTAAAGGTTTTGATGAGATGATTGAAGTAGTTAAAGAAATGCGTCCGTTAACAAAGCTTCCAATTCTTGCCCAAGCAAACGCTGGTTTACCGGAAGTTATTGATGGAGTAAATACTTATAAAGAAACTCCTGAAATAATTTCACCAAAAGCAAAAATACTTTTGGAACTTGGAGTAAATATTATTGGTGGATGCTGTGGTACAGGTCCGGATCATATAAGAGAGTTAAGAAGATTGATTGATGGAAGGTAAGCTAAAGTTTTATTTTAATTTTCGAATGTAGAAACAAAAAAGGCATCCCGTAATTGAGATGCCTTTTGTTTTGTAGGAAAATAAAATCAGTTTATTTCCATCTCGCTTTCGCGTTTGCTTTGCCATACAGCCCAGGCAATTGCAACAATACAGATTATCGCAGCAATTATTCCTGAAATGCCAGGCAAGAATGAACCACTTTTAGGATCAATTGTACCAGAGCTAAGAATTAGTCCAAGAGTAAGTAAACTAACCATGTTCATAACTTTAATAAGAGGATTAACAGCAGGACCTGCGGTGTCTTTTAACGGATCACCAACAGTATCGCCTGTAACAGCAGCTTTGTGAGCTTCTGATCCTTTACCACCATAAATGCCATCTTCAATCATTTTCTTGGCATTATCCCATGCACCGCCGGCATTAGACATAAATACTGCAAGTAACTGACCGACTAAGATCATACCTGCAAGGAAACCACCTAAAGCATAAGGTCCAAGTATAAAACCAACTAACATCGGGGTAACAATTGCAAGCAATCCCGGACCAATTAATTCTTTCTGTGCTGAGTTTGTACAAATGTTTACTACTCTACCATAATCTGGTTTTTTAGTGCCATCCCAAATATGAGGATCGCGGAATTGAATACGACATTCGTTAACAATGTAAGCTGCTGCTCGTCCAACTGCTCTAATCAACATACTGCTGAATAAAAATGGAACCGCACCACCAAGCAGCAATCCAATAAATACAATAGGATTAGCAACAGTTAATTTTGCTGCGTGCTCAATATATTGTCCAATTGACATTTGATTTATTTTATCTTCACTTCCAACTGCAATTACAGCAATGAATGATGAGAATAAAGATACGGCTGCAATTACAGCAGAACCGATTGCTATACCTTTTGTTTCTGCTTTGGTTGTGTTTCCAACGGCATCAAGGTCGGCAAGAATTTGTCTTGCACGTTTGTAACTGCCGGGATTTTCTTTTTCCATTTCTTTCGGATCGTAACCCATTTCGCCAATACCGTTTGCATTATCTGCAACAGGTCCGAATACGTCCATTGAAATTGTATTACCGGTTAATGTTAACATACCAATACCGGTCATTGCTACTCCGTAAGCAACAAACATTGGAGGTGTTCCTAAATAGGTAAGAACTGAAAGAAGAATTGCAATGGCAATAACAATAAGTGTAGCAACAGTGCTTTCGTATCCTATTGCAAATCCTTGAATGATGTTTGTTGCATGCCCGGTCTGACAAGATTTAGCAAGACTTTTTACAGGTGCGTGACCTGTATGCGTATAGTAACTTGTAACTTTGTTTAGAGCAACCGCAAGGAAAACACCAATCAAACAGGTTATTGCAGGACGAAGATCCAAGCCCTGCATTCCAAAGTTTGCCCACCAGGGAAGATTTTCCGGATTAACAGCCCAATAACCAAGGTTAGTTAATGCAGATAATTTTTCTGAGCCAAAATAGTTAATATCAAAATGTAAATAACCAACACCTAAAGCAAAGAATCCAACAACACTTATAATTGAACCAATCCAGAAACCTCTGTGAACGCTTTTCAGTGCAGTATCTGAAGTATCATCTGGTCCAGCTTTTACTGTATATGTAGAGATGATTGAGCCAAGAACACCAATACCTCTTACTAAAAGAGGAAAGATAACACCTTTATGTCCAAAGCTTGCCATTCCAAGTATCATTGCCGCAACAATAGTAACTTCGTAACTTTCAAAAATATCTGCAGCCATACCGGCGCAATCACCAACGTTATCGCCAACGTTATCTGCAATTGTTGCAGCATTACGCGGGTCATCTTCAGGAATATCTTTTTCAATTTTACCAACAAGGTCAGCGCCAACGTCTGCAGCTTTTGTATAGATTCCACCGCCAACTCTCATAAATAACGCAAGTAGAGTTCCACCAAAACCAAATCCCAAAAGAGCTTCGTAAGCCAAATCGCCGAAGATTAAAAAGATCATAGTTCCACCGAGCAGACCTAAACCATCAGTTAACATACCGGTTACAGTTCCTGTACGATAACCAAGCTGCATCGCTTCGCCATAGCTTTTTCTTGCAGCAGCAGCAACACGAAGATTTCCGGTTGTTGCCAGGCGCATTCCAACAAATCCAACCAACCAGCTAAAGATAGAGCCAACAAGAAAGGCTCCGGAACGCCCCCACTGGAAAGCACTTTCTCCACCGGTGTAAGTTACAAAGAGAAGTATTGTTATAATTATAATTAGTGGGCCAATTCTTTTAAATTGAGCTTTAAGATATGCATTTGAACCTTCTCTAACAGCATCTGCAATCTCTTTCATTTTAGCTGTACCGCTATCTGCTTTGTAAACTTGTTTTACAAGCATAAGTGCATACAACAACCCTGCAATAGCAATTCCTAATACAGAAAGGAGGCTTGTAATTTCCATTGGTGTGTATTTAGGATCGGAAAATAATGAAAAGGGTGAAAAATGACTAGCTTCACCAGCGGCTTCACCAGTCGGCATCCAGATATATCCGGCAGCAAAAAATAAAAGCATCATCAGCAAATAATTGCGCCGGGCTTTTTTGGAAGTTAATAAAAGTTGTTTAAATCGTTTCATCGTACTTTTTCCATAGATTCATAGTTATGCAAAGAAAATATATTTCATTGCTTGTTAAGTAATCAGTTGATTAATTAGATTTAAGAAATCAAGCTTTCAGAAGCAGAACGCCACCATTTTGAATATTCGACTTCAAGCTCGCGTCTTTCAGGGAATTTATAAAATTTTAATCCCGATTGATCGCCAAGGAAGAAGCCACGTCTGATTGTTCTGAAGAATGCTCTGAAACTTGGTGTTCTTGTTACAGTCTTTGTTTGTTTACCACTATGCGTCTTCAATTCATTGATGCAATCAACAATATGTTGAGGGTCCTGGTATGGTAAATATCCTTTTAGTTTACCGCTATCATCTCTGTCTAAAAGCATATCAACAAAGAAAATTTTTGGTACGCTAACAGGATTAGAAGTGTTTGTCATGAATTTAGTAAATTCTGCAGGAGCTAATGCGGATACAACCTGAGGAGCAACAGGGCATAATTCCTGATACAAATTTGGTCCGTTTTCTTCAGCAGAAAGATCATAGTTAACAGGATTCAATTCCAGAACTCTGCCGTCTGCTGTAACGCAATACAGTTTTCCAAATGCTTCCAGGCTAATATGCTCCATTACGCGGTAGATACTAATATATTTACTGCGCTTTGGGCTTCCATCAGGATGAGGAGTGCATCTTTTATCAATATCATTTAAGCGGAAGTAATCGCTGGCTAAATTCGGATCAATTTCGAAGAATAACACGTTCCCGCGTGTATTCTTTTGTGTTCCAACAGCCATATAGATTCCAAATGCTTCAGGTTCAAGATGAGAAGCTACAAGAGCTTCAAAGCGGTAGCATAGCATGTAGTAATGTATTTTCATTTCTAATCTCCTTGTAGAAAAAATGTCGGAAATTTGACAAATTTCGCACAAAAATTTGTTAGAATTAATTAATGTCGGATGTAAATGTATGATTTTAAGGAATGATTTCCAAAGAACAGGATTTAGTAATTAAAAATTGGTGAAACTAAATTCAATTTGAAAAAATTTATTTCAAACAACTTGCAGATAAAAACCTTTTCAGATTTTCATTATTTGTAAGCACATCATTGTGGCCCAGTTTTGAGTGAATGAAAATAAGTTTATTCTCCTTCAATTCCGAACCGGAAATTTCATCTTCTTCTTTTAAAAGAAAAGGAATTTGCCAACCTTTAAGATCATCCATCAACGAATAGCTGTCTTCTTTAGTCCCGCCATTATCTGTAAAGATATTTATTAATTTTCCGTTGTAGTTTGTGAACCAATGTGCGTATTTCTCCAGCTCGGCGTAAAGTGCATCAAATAAAAATACTTCTTTAATATTAGCTGTCAGTCCACCACGCATAAGTATAAAAGAAATTACCCTGTAAGCTCCGCTATGCCCAGAGAGTATTATGTTACCAATTTTATCTGATGAAATCTTTTTTAGTTTAATAATCTCTGCAAGAATATCTTTCATCATTTTTTTGAAACCGTTTTCGTCTTCAAGTTTACCACCAAAAGAATCAGGAGCATTCTTTGGACCCTCAGGAAAAATAAGTATTGCGTTTTTATTACTACCCGAAAATTGTTCTAAGATTTTAAATTTACTGCAAGCTGTATCAATATTGTTATACCAGCCATGGAAATAAATTACGAAGTCAGTTTTTTCTGACTCCGTAAAACTATTAGGAATGAAAACCATTACTGTACTGTCTGAATAATGTTTATCTGCAGGATAGAATTTATCAGAATATGTATGTCCGTTAGTTCTGGCACTATGAGGGAACGGTGCAGAACTTAATTCAAGTTTAATTATATCACCGGATGATTGATCAATTTGGCAGATTCCATTAAAGAATAGACCAAGCAACAACAACACGGTTAAGTTTTTCATTTTCATTCAAACAGTTTTAATTGATTTTATTTTTCACCGGACATATCCAGATTACCCTGCCATAAGTATTTTCTTGTTTCTGCAACAAGTACTCCGCTCAAAGCAATAAGTGAAATTAAATTTGGAATAGCCATAAGTCCATTTGCGATATCTGCAAACGACCAGACAATTGGTAAGGTAAGAACTGAGCCAACCATAACCATAATTACCCAAAGCCAACGATAGGGCATAATAATTTTAGAACCGAATAGATATTCTGCGGCTTTCTCGCCGTAATAAGACCATCCAAGTATAGTCGAAAATACAAAAGTTAATAATCCAATAGTTAGAACAATTGGACCAACAATAGGAATATCTCCAAATGCAGATTTAGTTAGAGATGCTCCTGCTAATCCTTTTGTCCAATCACCCGAATTAACCAATACTAAACCAGTCATCGCGCAAACAACAACCGTATCCCAAAAAGTACCGGTTGATGAAACCAATGCCTGTCTTATTGGATTTTTTGTTTGAGCTGCTGCGGCAACAATTGGTGCACTTCCCAAACCGGATTCATTGGAGAACAAACCTCTTGAAACTCCATATCGGAGCGCTTCTTTAAATGTTGCACCTAAAAAACCACCAACAACAGCATGACCGGAAAAAGCACTTGTAAAAATTAAACTTATTGTTGAAGGGATTGTTGAATAATTAATTCCCAAAATTATCAAACATCCCAGGACGTAAAAAATAGCCATAAAAGGAACGAGCATTTCGCATACTTTTGCAATAGATTTTATTCCACCAATAATTACAATCGCAGTTAAGACAGTCATTAAACTGCCGGTAATCCACGGTGCAATGTTAAATGTTTCCTTTACCATAATAGAAATTGAATTTGCCTGTACCATATTACCGATACCAAAAGCGGTTACCGCAGTTAAAGCAGCAAATATAACTCCCAACCATTTTGCATTCATTCCTTTTTCCAGAACATACATCGGTCCACCGGCCATCAGACCATCTTTAGTCTTAACTCTGTATTTTACTGACAGAAGTGCTTCTGAATATTTTGTTGCAACTCCAAAGACACCTGTTAACCACATCCATAAAACTGCACCGGGTCCACCTGCTGCAATTGCAGTTCCAACACCAACAATATTTCCGGTACCAATAGTAGCGGCTAATGCTGTTGTTAAAGCACCAAACTGACTTACATCTCCTTCACCTTCCTGTGATCTTTGAAGTGAAATTTTTATTGCCTTCCCAATATACTTTTGTATAAAACGTAATTTGAATGTTAAAAAAATGTGAGTTCCGAATAACAAGATAAGAAGTGGGTATCCCCAGATAAGATTACTGATATCCGTTAGAAGCTGCTCCAAGTACTCCATATATTACCTTCAATTTTATAATTGAAAAATGAAAATCAATTTAAAATTTCTGAAGCTGAAAATAATGATTTTAATTTACAAAGAACAAAAAAATATTTCGGTGTTCATTAAAACAATTACAAGTTATTCGAATCAAATTAATAATGGGTTGGGGAATTTCGGGAATATCTCCCGATATATGAAAACAAATATACATCACTTAAAAATTTTTTTTAGTGAAAATCATTTTTCTTGCCTGATAATAAAAAAAATTTGCCAAGTCTATTCTTAGAGTAGAACAAAATTTTTGGAAAAAAGAATATTTTCCTGTCAAAAGGGAAAACCTCCCGAAAATCTTTATGAATTTTTCGAAAAAAGCTGTTTTTAACTTATATCCATTAGGTAAAAGTGCTCTATTATTTTCTTTTCTAATTAATTATGTTAACCAAAAAAATAATGGAGGGGGGAGAAGGAAATTAAAACCCGATGGAAATAGATTTTAATGTTGACCAGCTTGTTAATCAGGTTTATGTGGTTTTTAATAATAAGTATAAACAGGCTGAACTTAATGAAATAATAGAAAGCTGTTTTAAAATCTCCTATTCATTGCTTACTTCTGCATCTTTCATCAGTTTGAATTTGGCTTTATCCGAAGAAGAAAAGTTTACTTTATGTGCAAGATCAATTTCTCCGTTATTTAATCACAGGAAAGAAAATTCTCAAATAAATCTTAATATGGAAATTCAATCCAGATTAAAAAGTAATTATAATTCCAACGAATTATTTTTTGCATTGTTCGATATAATAAAAGAAAGAACGATGAAAGAACTAAATGTGTTAAGAGAACCTTCATATAATTATTGCTGAGTTAATCCAAGAGACATTTGGAAAATAATTTGTAGATCACCTACCATTCCCACCAACTGTGGAATCCATAAAGATTTCTATTGATTCCTGTTAATGCTTGATGTATTTATCAGCCTTTGGTTGAGGCAAGTACACGCGAATGAAATTCTGAATTTTTCAGAAGTCTCTCCATAGTTAACATCTAACTTCCGATTATAAATTGTCAGACCACTCTTCCAAAATGTAAAATTTACATTTACACTTTGACTAAATTCTTTAACTTTTTTAAGAATTCCTATTGACTTTGGATTTTTGCAATATTAAATTGACTCGTGAATGTAAACGTTTACACAATTTTTAAAATTTATGAGCATAACAATTAAAGAGCTTGCTGCAAAAGCAAATGTATCTATAGCTACTATTTCAAGGGCTTTGAATGATGATATCAAAGTAAAACCTGAAACAAAAGAACTTGTAGTTAATCTTGCAAAAGAGTTTAACTATAAACCAAACGTGCTTGCAAGGAACTTTGTAAAGAAGAAAACATTTACTATTGGTTTGATAATGCCTGAAGTGGTTGATGAATTCTTTACAGAAATTATCAGAGGTGTTGATTCTGTTGCTTATGCTGGTGGCTATAATGTAATGGTTGCTGGAACACATAGCGAAAGAACAATGGCTGAGTCCGTTATTAATTTCATGGGTAAAGGAGTTGTTGATGGTATTATCTTGATGGCTCCTTCTTTGACAGATCAGATCAAAGAGCTTCTTACCAAAAACAGTATTCCAACGGTTTTAATTAACAGCAAAGTAGAACTGGATAATTATTTCACTATTGGAATAGATAATTTCCAGGGAGCATATTCAATTGTTGATTATCTGATTAATAACCTGAATTATAAAAAGATTGCGCACATCTCAGGACCTGATGCTAATAACGATGCACTTCAAAGAAATGAAGCCTATCTGAAAGCATTGGCAGATAATAATATTGAAGTAAATGACCAATGGCTGGTAAGTGGCGACTTTACAGTTAAAGGTGGTGAATATGCATGCAGAAGATTATTAAGCCTTCTTGAAAAACCGGAAATAATATTTGCATCTAATGATATGATGGCTGTTGGCTGCTATAAAGCTATCGCATCATTTGGATTAAATATACCCGACGATATTGGCGTTGTAGGCTTTGATGATATCTTTGTAAGCCAGTTCCTTACTCCGCGTTTAACAACGGTGCATGTTCCTATATTTGAAATTGGTAAAGCAGCAGCCGAAATGCTTTTAAAAAAGATAGATATTAATAATCACGATGAAAACAATCATATCCGCATTACTACCGGAATAGTTGTTGGAAAATCGTGTAAACAAATGAACCAGTAATTCCCGGAATAAATGATGAAACAATTTGATACTAACTATGGAAAATTTTCTGAAGATGGAAATGAATATATAATTAAAACTCCAGCGACACCTAAGCCGTGGGTTAATATTATTTCTAATGGTGATTATGGACTGGTTGTGTCTCAGTCCGGCGGCGGATTCAGCTGGCTAACTCACTCGGAATTTAACAGACTGACGAGATGGCACCAGGACCTGGTACAGGATAACTGGGGCAAGTATATATACATTAAAAATAATGACACCAATGAAATATGGAGTCCAACCTGGCAGCCTGTTAAAAAAGAACTTGATTCTTACGAGTGCAGATATGGATTTGGCTATTCAATATTTACTACCGATTATAAAGGAATTAAAGTTGAACTGACAATCTTTGTCCCGTTCGATGATTCACTTGAAATCTGGGATATTAAAGTTGTTAATCAAACTCAGACTAAAATTGATCTTTCCTTCTTTACATATTTTGAATGGTGTCTTGGTTCTTCTGCAGATCATCATCGGGAATTTCACAGAACTTTTATAGAGACTAAGTTTGATAAAAAATTAAATTCAATTATTGCCGGAAAAAGAATCTGGGAAATTCCTCTTGGCGACAGAGGCCATTGGAATATTGAATATGAATATAAAGGATTTTTTGCCTGCAGTAAAAAAGCAAGTTCATTTGAATGCGACAAAGAGAAATTCCTTGGGCAATATGGGAGTGTATCTTCACCAAAAGCAATTATTGAAAATAAACTTTCTAAAACAAACGGAATCTGGTATGATCCAATCGGTTCATTAAAGATTGATATTCAATTAAATGAAAACGAAGAAGACAGGTTTGCATTTTATCTTGGTTTGAAAAAAGATGAAAATGAAATTGCACCAACATTAATAAAATATAAATCCCATAAACAAGTTGATAAAGCGCTTGAACAGGTAAAATCTAGATGGCAGGAAATGTTTGCAACTCTTGAAATTCAAACCCCTGATGATGCGATGAATTTACTTGTTAACAAGTGGCTGCGTTACCAGGCAATTGCAGGAAGACTCTGGGGAAGAACTGCTTACTATCAACAGAGCGGTGCGTTTGGATTCCGAGATCAGTTACAAGACAGTTTAGTTTTCCTACCTATTGATATCTCTTTAACAGAAAAACAAATTAAGCTGCATGCCCGTCATCAGTTTAAAGATGGAACTGTACTTCACTGGTGGCACCCAATTAGCGAAACAGGCCTTGCAACCAAAATGACAGACGACTTGCTCTGGTTACCATTTTTATTAATTCATTACCTGTATGAGACAAACAATTATAAATTCTTAGATACAGAAGAACCTTATTATGATGATCCGAAAAAATCAGATTCATTATTCGAGCACTCAAAGAATGCAATTAACAGGGTACTGAAGAGATTAAGTAAACGCGGCTTACCCTTAATTGGCGCAGGCGACTGGAATGATGGTTTAAGCGCAGTTGGTCTTGATATGAAAGGTGAATCAATCTGGCTGGCAGAATTTCTCTATTACATCTTAATCAATTTTGAAAAGATTGCAAGGAAAAAAGGAAAGAAAAGATTAGCCGAAAGATATTCTGAAAAAGCAAAAGAGCTGAAGAAGTCATTTGATAAATATGCGTGGGATGGTGATTGGTTCTGGCGCGCAACAAAAGACAACGGCAAAAAAATTGGCAGCGCAGAAAATGAAGAAGGAAAAATTTATCTCAACGCTCAATCCTGGGCTGTGATAAGTGAAATTACTTCAGAAGAGTACAAACAAAAAGCTATGAATGCTGTACGCACTCATCTTGTAAAAGATATTGGTCCTGTTCTTCTTTACCCTGCTTACACAAAACCCGATAAATACATTGGTTACCTTTCCCGTTATGCTGCGGGTAAAAGAGAAAACGGCGGCGTTTATATGCACGCCGCTACCTGGTCAATCTGGGCTTATTCATTGTTGAAAAGAAGTGATGATGCTTATGATATGTTTAAAAGAATTTGCCCAATATACAATGGAATGAATCCGGATAAATGGAAAGCAGAACCTTACGTTAACCCGGGTAATATTGATGGGCCTCAATCAGTGTTCTATGGAATGGGCGGCTGGACATGGTATACCGGTTCGGCATCCTGGTACCAGAAAGTATGTGTTGATTGGATACTTGGTATCCGGGCATCAGAAGAAGGATTGATTATTGATCCGAGTATTCCAAAGGAATGGAAAGAGTATTCCGTTAAAAGAACTTTCCGTGGTACAGTTTATAATATTAAAGTTCTTAACCCGGAGAAGGTTTCCTGCGGAGTAAAATCAATTACAGTTGACGGGACAAAGATAGAATCAAATTATTTAATTAAGCCGGTTAATAAAAAACAGGTAAATGTTGAAGTGATTCTTGGAAAATAGTTTTATGTAAAAAGTAAAACAGAATTTTAAAAGATGAATAACGAAAACCAAAATATTATTTCTCTTAACGGCGAATGGAATTTTATTCCTGATGAAGAAATGAAACTTCGGGTTGAAGAAGTAATTGAAATGTTCGGGAAAGAAAAAGATCATCGGAAGATGCTGATTCCTAATAATTGGCAATTGGGAGGACTTAATAATTTTTCCGGCACAGTCTGGTTTATTCAATCTTTTGATTTTACAGATTCAACCGACTCATTAAATATTCTTAAGTTCAACGGAGTTGATTATTTTGCTGATGTTTGGCTGAATCAGAAATATCTTGGTCATCATGAAGGTTATTTCCAGCAATTCTACTTTAATATTTCTTCTTCTATAAAGAATGGCAATAATCTTTTAGTAGTAAAAGTCTCTTCGCCCAAAGAAGAACCCAAAACTGTTTGGCCCTTAAAAAAGAAATTGATTAAAGGAATATTCAATCATCATGATTGCAGACCCGGAGCATGGAGTTTTGAACATGGGCAGGATTTGAATACAGGCGGAATCTGGAATAAAGTTTTTATCGAACGATGTAATAATATTTATATTGATAGCATTAGTGTTACTCCAAAGCTGAATGATAAAAGAAATGCTGCATCAATAAAAGTTGTGATTGATTATGAACTGAATCTGAATGCGCCAATAAATGGTGATGTAATTATTCAATTCGTTTCTCCTTCAGGTGAAATAATTGAAAAGAAAATTCAACCTGAGTTCAAACCCGGAAAGCATCAATTAATTTTTGTTCAGACAATTCATCAACCTGAATTGTGGTGGAGTTGGGATACCGGCGGGCAGAATCTTTATCAATTAAAAATAAAGAGTGAAAGTATTAATGAGAAACAGGTACAGTTTGGGATCCGTGAAGTTAAGCTTGATGAACAAGAACAATTTTATCTTAATGGTGAAAAACTATTTCTTCGCGGAACCAACATAATACCAACACAATGGTTAAGTGATTTTACAAAAGAAAAAATTTATTCTCTCGTTTCTTTGATGAAGGAAGCGAATATAAATATCGTTCGCGTTCATGCCCATGTTAACAGGAAAGAGTTTTATGAAGAATGCGATAAGCAGGGAATTATAATTTGGCAGGATTTTTCTCTTCAATGGACGTACGATGAATCTGAAGAGTTTGCAGCAAATGCTATAAAGCAGATTAAAGAAATGACTAAGCAATTGAACAACTATTCTTCAATTGCATTCTGGTGCTGCCACAATGAACCCGGTGACCAGATTAAATCGCTTGATCCGCTTCTTTATGATGCTGTTTTATCTGAAGACAATTCAAGAATTATCCGTCTTGCTTCTAACTATGAAGAGCACGCTTACGACGGCTGGTACTGGGGAAACAAAGAACATTATGCTGCTGCACCAATGGGTCCCATTGTAACCGAGTTCGGTGCACAGGCAATTCCCGAAATTAAATCTCTTCAAAAATTTATGACTGACGATGAGATAAATAAACCTGATTGGAATAAATGGAAATACCATGATTTTCAATATGAACAAACTTTTCATATCGCAGGAATTGAACCGGGGAATGATGTGAATGAGCTAATTGATAACTCACAGAATTACCAGGCAGAACTTCTTCAGACGTCTATTGATTTTTACAGGCGCAAAAAGTTTAACGGTATAAACGGCATTTTCCAGTTTATGTTTGTTGATTGCTGGCCTTCAATTACGTGGTCTGTAATTGATTATTACGGTGAAAAAAAGAAAGGTTTTTATACATTGAAGAATGCGTATCAACCCGTATATGTTTCCTTGAGAATGCGTCAGACAAAATATTTCCCGGACAGCAAACTTAATTTTGATTTGTGGATTATTAATGACCTTCCAGAATTCTTTGATAACCTTTCGCTTAAAATTTATTTTGATAAAACTTTAATTTATCAGATTGATTACCTGAAACTGCTTCCAAATGATCTTCAGTTTATTGATTGGGAAAAACTAATCCTTGATCTCCCTGTTGGAGCAGCGAATGGTGAACACCGGGTTTATGTTGAACTTTTTGATGAACAGTCTTTAAACGTAATTTCTAATAATTCTTCGCGGATATTAATTACTTCTAAAAAAGAAATTGAGTATGTAAAAAGTGAAACCGAAAAAGGAGTTATATGAGAAGATACTTACTGCTTATAACATTATTAATTGCTGCAAATACATTTGCCCAGGATTTTGTTTTCTTTAGTGATAGCCCCAACAGTACTTACTATGATGCAAGCTGGGGATATGCAAATTCACCAAGTACTTTGGAAAGAGTAAACAGCAGCAAATTTCCGGTGGACGTAACACGTCAATACCTTGGATTAAACTGCCTGAAACTGAAATGGAAATCAAGCTCCGGAGGTGAATGGGGAATTGCTGTTGCTGATCCGGATTGGTCTCCGCATGATATAACTACTAAAGATTATATTACTTTCTGGGTATATACTGAAAGCGCAATCTCAAATGTTGATTTACCATTGATGTACCTGGAAGATACCGGCAATACAAAATCTCCTAAACAAAATATTTCAGGTTATGCACAATCAATTCCTGCAAATGAATGGACAAAAATTACAGTACCGCTAAACATTTTTATCCAGTCACCCGGCAGTGTTAATATGACTATGATAAAAACAGTATTCTTCGGTCAGTCATCTTCGGACGGAATTGAACATACTTTATATCTTGATGAAATAAGGATGATTAAGTTGGTTGATACCGATACAATTCCTCCTTCTGCCCCGGTTAGTATTTCTGTAAAAGGATTTGATCGTCATTTCGATGTTAGCTGGGCATTCAATCCGGAACCTGATATTGCTGGATACAGAATTTATCAACTTGAAGATTCAGTTTATAAAATTGTTGGTGAGGCGCGAAGCGAAGAGAATTTCTTCTCTCATTACGTTGGTTTGCCATATAAGACTAACACTTATAAAGTTCTTGCTTATGATTCTTCCGGTAATCAGTCAGAATTAAGCGCCGAAGTTTCAACCTCTACAAAACAGCTTACCGATGGTGAACTGCTTGATATGGTGCAGGAAGCTACGTTCAGATTCTTCTGGGATTATGCTCACCCGGTTTCCGGTTTGTCAAGAGAACGAAGAGGTTCAGGTGATGTTGTTACAAGCGGCGGAAGCGGCTTTGGTATTATGGCAATTCCTGTTGGTGTTGAAAGAGGTTTTATTACAAGAGATCAGGCAGTTGAACGAATGCTTAAGATATTAAATTTTCTTAGCACCAAAGCAGATAGATTTCACGGAGCATTTTCGCACTGGTTAAACGGTACAACAGGAAAGGCAATTCCATTTTCTACAAAAGATAACGGCGGTGATCTTGTTGAAACTGCTTATATGATTCAGGGCTTGCTTACTGTAAGACAATATTTTAATCTGAATAATTCGGATGAAGAGCAAATACGTAATTTGTGTACTTCAATTTGGGAAGCTGTTGAATGGGATTGGTACCGGAGGTTCACTACAAGTAATTACTTATACTGGCACTGGTCACCCAATTATAACTGGGATATGAATATGACAATCCAGGGACCGAATGAAGCAATGATTGTTTATCTTCTTGCAATTGCTTCTCCGACTCATCCGGTGCCTTCATCATTATATCTAAATGGATGGGCCGCAAATGCAAATTATAAAAACGGAAGGACATTTTACGGAATTCCGTTATATGTCGGCTGGAACTATGGCGGTCCGTTATTCTTTGCTCATTATTCTTTCCTTGGATTTGATCCACGAGGCAGAAAGGATAAGTTTACAAATTACTTCGTCAATAATAGAAATCATACATTAATTAATAGAGCATACTGCGCAGCAAATCCAAAACATTATTCCGGTTACAGTGCAGAGACCTGGGGATTGACAGCAAGCGACGATCCCTTTGGTTATAGTGCTCATGAACCAACAAATGATAATGGAACAATAACTCCAAGCGCTGCATTATCATCTTATGCGTATACCCCGGAAGAATCTATGGGCGCACTTAAAAGTTTTTATTTTACTTATGGTGATAAAATATGGGGAGCATATGGATTTACAGACGCATTTAATGTAAGCAATAACTGGTATGCGAGTAGTTACCTTGCTATTGATCAGGGCCCGATTATTCTGATGATAGAGAATCAGAGAAGTGAATTGCTGTGGAAAAATTTCATGGAAAACCCGGAAATTCAGCCTATGCTTGATGCGATAGGTTTTACGGTGGATACAACCACCACTGGTGTTGCACCTGATGTTGAGAATAATCTGTCATTCAGTCTTTTGGGAAATTATCCGAATCCGTTTAATCCTTCAACAAAAATTAAGTTCTCACTTAGTACTGCCCAGAGTATCCGGGTAATAATTTATGATATGCTCGGAAGAAAAATTCAGACTATGGAGAAACAAAATTTAACTTCCGGCATACATGAAGTTGAATGGAACGGTAAAAATGAATTTGGAGAAGTTGTCAGTTCGGGTGTTTATCTCTATTCAGTAAAAGGAAATGAAAAATCATTAACAGGGAAGTTGATTCTTCAAAAATAATTTGATGAAGATGAAGTGTAGAAAAGGAAATATCACTTTATTGTTGGCATTTCTAATGCTTGCAAGCGTTACGGCTTTTTCATTTACTAATAATGAAAAGAGAGTAAAAGAATTGCCGGTGATGCAGTTAGATGAAGTGAAGCCATCTTCCGAATTAAGTTCGGTTTCAATCTCATCAGATCAGAATTTGCAATCTGTCCTGCTGTACTTAAAGTGCATTCAGGATAGTTACTCTACTGACAAGTGGCTAGTCCCTGCTATGGAAGATAATTCCGGGCAAACATTTAATAATGCATTAACTACAATGGCTTTCATATTGACAGGCGAAAAAGAAAGAGCCGAGAGAATTTTAAGTTTCTATGCTGGCAGAGCAGATACATTAAATTCAATACTAAACAAGCAATCATTCTATTATAACGGAGAAGCCAGAGGTTTTTACCAGAATGTTAATCTGGGTGGTGGCTCTTATAGCCCGTTTATCTGCGACAGATGGATGGGAGATAATGTATGGTTGCTTCTTGCGTATAAATTTTACGAAAGCAAATATGGATTTAATGAAAAACCATCCTATGAATTTGTAGCAAAGTCAATTAAAGAATTATTACTAAAGTTTTATGTTGATGATCCGACCGGTCATGGTGGTTTTGTTAGGCACGGCTGGCGATGGGGACCAAGAGATTCTGCCGTAATAAGAAATGATTATAAACTTCATGAAACAGATTCTCAAGGTAAACCTGTTGGTCACGAAGAAGGCAATATTGATGCTTATGCTGTTTTTAAAATGATCGGTGAAACGGAGAAGGCTGCAAAGATAAAAGAATGGATTGATTACAGAATGTCTGAGCTTGAAAAAATTCCGAATGTAAGCCTGCCTTTGGATTTATATAGCTGGCGCTCACTGGCATTTACAGATGATGGTGACTACTATAAAAATCTTGTCCTTGTTCCGGAAAATGATCCGAGGTTTAAAAAAGAAATTTTCTTCAATGGTAAAAAGGCTACAGGTTTTTATTCGTCTGCTGCTTCAGATATTCAAAATGTCTGGCTCGATGGATTAGGTCATATGGTTTGTGCATTTTATGCGGCAGGCTATAATGATAAAGCTGAATTCTATTCAAACCAGTTAGATTCTTTTCTAATAGTAAGGACAATTAAAGGCATTTCGTCTTTTGCCTTGCCGTTTACTGCAAACACATCCGGTGGTTACAATTGGGTTGATATTACAAAAGGATTTTCATCTGCTTGTGCGTGGTATATTTTTGCCAAGTACGCTTTCAACCCTTTTAATTTTAAAACTACCGATATAGGTGAAATTGATAACAGAGAAAGCAACAATATTTTATTTGAGCTTAAACAGAATTATCCTAACCCGTTCAACCCTAAAACTAAAATAAAATATACAATTCCAGCCCCTCCAAACCTCCCCCAAGGGGAGGCTATAGTTTCTCTTAAGGTTTTTGATATTCTTGGTAAGGAAATTTTTACTCTTGTTAACGAAGAATGGGTAGCAGGTAATTATGAAGTTGAATTCTCTGCCGCCGGCGGAAATACTTCACTGCTTTCCAGTGGTATATATTTTTATGAATTACGTTCTGGAAATTTTGCATCTACTAAAAAGATGGTGCTGGTAAAGTAAGCTTATGATTAAGACAAAACTAAATAGTAGAAGAATTAGTTTTTACTCCCTTTGGGAGAGGGCTGGGGAGTGGGTAGTATTTATTCTGTTACCTTTTGTATTTGTAAGCTGCGGTTCCACTTCATCAAATAAGGTTGAAATAAATTTCTGGGCGATGGGTGCAGAGGGTGAACAGGTTCAGAAACTTATCCCTGAATTTGAAAAAAGAAATCCTGGTATAACAGTAAAAGTCCAGATGATTCCCTGGACTGCTGCGCAGGAAAAATTAATCACTGCATATGCAAGTGAAAATACTCCTGATGCATGCCAGCTTGGAAACACCTGGGTTCCGCAATTTGTAGCACTCAATGCGCTTGAAGATTTAAATAACTGGCTGCAAAATTCTTCTGTTAAAAAGGAGGATTATTTTGAGGGAATCTGGAATACTAATGTAATAGATAATAAACCTTACGGGCTTCCTTGGTATGTTGATACGAGAGTAATGTTTTACAGGACCGATGTTTTTAACAGAGCAGGATTTAATGAACCACCGAAAAACTGGGATGAACTTTATACTTTATGTAAAAGAATTAAAGCCAATGTAAAAGGCGAAGACAAGTATGCAATTTATCTTCCCTCCAATGAGTTTGCTCCGTTTGTAATTTTTGGAATGCAGAACGGCTCAACATTGTTTAAGGATAATGATTCTTATGGTGATTTCAGCAATCCAAAATTCAAAGATGCATTTAACTACCTTATTAAATTCCATAAAGAAGGATTAGCTCCCGTTGGTATCTCACAGGTTACTAATGTTTACCAGGCGTTAGCCGATGAGTATTTTTCTATTTACATATCAGGTCCATGGAACATAAATGAATTTAAAAGATGGATGACTGGAAGTCTTGCTGATAAATGGATGACTGCAGCATTGCCGGGACCACATTCTTATCCCGGTGTTTCTCTTGCAGGCGGGTCAAGTCTCGTGATGTTTAAAGAATCCCAACATAAAGAAGAAGTTTGGAAGTGGTTTGAATATCTCTCTGAACCGGAAACACAAATAAAATTATATCAGCTGCTTAATGATTTGCCATCTGTTAAAGAAGCATGGAAAGATTCTTCTTTAACGAATAATAAATATATGAAAGCATTTTACGATCAATTCCAGAATGTTGCTGCCACACCAAAAATTACCGAGTGGGAGCAGATTGCATTTTCCAAAATTCAGCAGTACGCCGAAATTGCATCTCGCGGTGCAATGACAGTTGATGAAGCACTTAAGTCCTTGGATGAAGACGTA